>JAYRNY010000101.1:0-4039 GCA_041911975.1 bacterium
GAGGATTGCCTTAATCAGAAGTATCTTCTCAACCGAGTCACCCAATTGCTGATTGAGCTCCGTAACGATTTGCTGACCGTCTTCCCCCTGTTCGAATCGGCTACGTAGTCCATCGAGAATCGACTGGGCACGACCACCGATGGTTTCACGCTTATTGAAAGTATTCATGGTTATTTTGTTAATTGAAGCACCGAGGGTGTTGTAATGGGGTCTGTTGATACTGACCCTGCCATTGTCTTTGTCGAACTCCAGTACTTTTTCTGGCTTGCTATCGGAAATTAGGAAAGGCGCGTGGGTCGTGATCAGCATCTCGCAAGTATCTTTCGAATCAATAAAACACTGGTTCAAACGAGTCAGAAAGTTTGAGCGCCAGTCGGGATTGAAGTGTGTTTCGGGCTCGTCAAGCAGGAACAGGCTTCGGGTATTGCGGAACAGCAAACACAGGCCCAGGCTGTGAAGCAATTGGTGTTCGCCATCTGACAGCGACTTCAACAACACGGGCTCGTCCGAATCCGCTTTCTTAAGCTCGAAGTGCTTGATCCGCATGATGCGCTGGTCGGAGGCGAGTGTCGGTACGGTTTCCCCTGCATATAGACTGTCCGACTGATACAAATCCGCTTTCAGTGCATCGCTAACAGAATATAGATTGAGCGTTAGTAAAACCTGCAACGCTTGAAATAAGGCAATGGGCGAGTAATCGAAGTTTTCCCTAAATGCATCTTTCGTAGCGTCATTAACGTAGTAATCGAGATAGAGCGTGTCAGTCGCTTCATCCAGATAGGAACAGGTGGCACATCGTTTGAGACGGTTAACGATGGGGTCAATATTTTCTGACTTTACTAACGAGGTCCTTGGATCGCGCTTCGCTTCTTCACGTGCGTTCGCATCTACCTCCAAGAGCCTCATTAGGTTGACGCGATAGGTCCGTTTCGAGCCCTCGTCTGGGTCTGGGTCGCTTACCGCCGGATGGTTGCGAAGAATGTCCAAAGTTGATTCGCGCCGGTGGTCGTCCTGACTGCCGAACGCCAGAATCTGGGCTTCATCAATCTCGATGCTGCGGCGGATGATGAAGCGGAACTCTCTCAATCCTTCGATGCCGACATCGTCACGGAATGGCCGCAAAGTCTCGGCATCATGAAACAACAGGTTGCACAAGAGTATTGCCTGGCTAAAGGACGAGTCGAGATAAGCGAGCCGGGTTTCTGGTCGGCCAGCATAGGGCAGTTGTTTGGTGAGCGTATTCCAGTATTCATCGTACTGAATGAAACGCATCTTGAAGAACGGCAAGCTCAGAATTTCATTACCGCCGGAGGAATAACCGAGCACATACTGCGGCAGCAAAAAATCCCGCTCGCGCTCGGTCACGGCACCGAGGGTATCGAAGGCGAACTCGGCTTGATTTAGCCAGCTAATCTCTGGTGAATTGCCCAGCGTCTTGATAATGCCAACATGGGCAAACATTGGAGACTCTGTTCTGCGGAATTCTGCAGGGGCACGGATTAAATACTCGATCTCAAACCCATTGGGAATACCGTCACCGTCCTTGAAACCCTTTGGATTGCCTGTTTCATTGAAAAGAAAGCTATCTGGCAAAAAGCTTCGGCGAACGCGCAATACCTCCAGTTGATAGAAAATCGCCGCTAGCACTTCCAGCAGATTCGACTTGCCGCTACCGTTGCGGCCGGCGCATACAAACGGCGCGAAACCCTGCTCGTCCTGCAACTCCCACGGCGTGCGGAAATGGTACTCGAAGCCCTGCTGCAAGCTGCGAAAGCCTTTGGGGTCCGTGATTTTCAGGCGCAGTAACTTCATCCCACTTCACCCCCTGGCTGGGATGACCTGGACGCGATTACCGGGATCGTCATAGGTTTGCTCAAGACGGCCAGACGCCAGTGCCTCAAACAGCCAATCTTTAAGCTGCTCGTATTGGTCGAAACCGAGATCACAATCGCTGTCGGGGTGTAAATCCGCTAAGCGTATTTGCGCGGCGTCAAGGAAGTCGTTCACTGAAAACGCCGAGCCCTTGAGTTGCGTCAGATAGCTGTCCAGCCAGTGAGAAAGAATGTGCTTACGACCCTCTTGAGTTGCGACCCCTTCTGCCATGTTTCCAATATCAGGCAAAACGATGGCCTTCTGCTGTTCACCTACAGGGGTGACCATGACGGAAGAAGCGTACCCCTCTAATTCCAGTGCACCAGTAGCAGGTTGTATCGGCACCCGCGATAAGTCTAGTTCACCTTTGAAGGCCTTTTGGCTCAATGAGCCATAGAGATTTTCCAGGTCGATGACACTTTGCTGGTAGCGGGCTTTGATGCCTTCGATCCTTTCAACGATGTTTACGAAATGGTCTTGAAGTCCAGGGTCTGGTACTAGGATCTCAAAATTCCTAATCTGTGTCAGATTCAAGCCCGGCTTCGCTTGACCATATTGCTGCTTGCTAATGGTCCTCTGCCCACAACTTGGCATAGACATGTAATAGGACAAATAAATGGGGTTGATGCCCCGCGTTCGAATAATTGCGACATGCTGGCTGACATATGCCTCTTCAAAACCAATCGGCACATAACAGACTCGGCCAATTTTAGAGCCGGTAATTGTCAGAAGCACGTCACCTGGCTGAACTTTTGTCCTCTCAGTCTCCTTATTTCCTGGCGGATCAACATAGGCGATGTCATCTGATCCAATCCTATTCATCTGCACATCCAAGGATCGGATAAATCTTTTCCCGGAACGAGAGTAATACTTAGCCCATCCCCTACCGCCACTTGTAAGATGAGTAATAAAGGGGCCCAGGGTTGACAGCTTGTGTCCCCTCTCATTCCGTACCGGATCGCCAAACATCTCCAGAAAGACGCTTTTGAGCAAGTCGTCGAGTTGTTGAAGGTGTTGCTTGCGCTGGGCAACCAGCCCTTCGACCTTGCTGAGCAAGTGGGCAATCTGCTTTTGCTCGTCGAGCGGTGGAAGCGGAATTTCTGCAAGATCAACAAACCCCCTTGAGATTCCACCAATGGCGGCGCCTCGGAAGTCCTTGAGTATTTGCTTCTGACCTTGCGGTGACTTTAGAAACAAGAAAACATACTTCGGATCTGCTTCTGCGGTATTTACACGCAGCGAAAACAGATGTTCATTGATTGCTGCCCTCTTAAACGGAAAGTCGCTGCCAACGAAACTTACCTTTCCAGTCGTGGCACCATCCTTAACAATGAGGATGTCATTCTGTTTGATCGCACCTTTCTTTAGGCTTCTGAAAAAGTCCTCGTCAATGTACTTCAGATTGTCAAATACAAAGGTGCCATCTTTGTTTAGATGCTCACCACCAAGGCTTGGGATAGTTCCGGAGTCTGCTGAAACGCCGCCCTTAGGGCGTTTACCAGATTCAAGTTCCGCAACAACAACGGAAAGACTATCAACTCTCACTGAATCATCCCCCGCAACTCCAACAACTCGCGCACAATTCCACTCTGCACCTTGGCCAGGTCGGCGTCACTGGCCTCACCCACCTCGGCCTTGAGCAATCGATCCAATATCGCCGCCGGTGGGTCGTAGTGCACTGCTTCAAACACGTCTTGCTTGTAACGGCTTAAGGAAAGGTCGAAGTTGTTTTCGTCGCTGGCGATTTCCGCGCGCGGCACCATGAACCATTTTTGAGTCCGGTTGGTGCCGGCTTCGGGACTGCGCGCGTGATACCTGGCGACAATATCTTGCAGGTCACCATAGCCTTCCTGCTTGGTGCGCTTGTCATCCAGCGAATAGCCGTCACTCTGCATCTCGTAGAACCAGACGTATTCGGTTGCTGGTTTGGCCACCTTGTCTTTTGGCCCCCATACCTTGGTGAAGAGCAGAATGGCGGTGCTGACACCGGCATAGGGTTTGAACACGCCGCTGGGCAGGGTGATGACGGCCTTGAGATCGCAACGGTCCACTAGCAATTGCCGCAGGTTCTTAAACGCGCCGCCGGAGCCGAACAACACGCCTTGCGGTACGATGACACAGGCAGTGCCGCCTTTTTTTAGCAGGCGGTAGATGTTTTCGACGAACA
>JAYRNY010000102.1:0-5465 GCA_041911975.1 bacterium
AATGCGCTTTCCTGTGAGCTGGAAGAAAGAAATTTCCTACTCGAGTCGTCGAGCTACTCCGACATCTGGATGGACACCTTGCACCAGCGGCATATCCGCAAACGCGATGGCGAATTGGACAGCGGCGCGGCTCTGTCGAACGAGCGATTTCTGGTTGTGAAAAAACTCGGCTCTGGTGGTCAGGGGACAGCTTATCTGGCCACTGTCCAATACCTCTGCGACAGGGTTTTGAACGACGGAGAAAACAGCGATGTGGAGATGGTCGTTCTCAAGGAATTCATCCTGCCTGGATTCGAGAATCCGGCATTGCTCAGCGAAATTGTCGCCCGCATTCAGCATGAAGCGTTGCTGCTCAAATCGCTCAATCATCGCCAGATCGTCCGAGTGATCGATGCCTTTATCGAGGACCTCAGGGGATATCTGGTTATCGAGCATGTGAACGGAACATCGCTCAGGGACTTCGTCGCGAAGAGCGGTCCGCTGAAAGAACGAAGAGCAATCGAGCTTGCCTCTCAGATGTGTTCCATCCTCGAATACCTGCACGGTCACGCACCACAGGTAGTGCACAGGGATTTTACTCCCGACAATTTGATTATCGACGAAGAAGGAATGTTGAAATTGATCGACTTCAATCTCGCCAAAGTTCCCAATCTAACCGATACAGCTCTCAGCGCCGGCAAGCCGCCTTACATGGCGCCTGAGCAAGTACGGGGGCGCCCTGAGCCGGCCAGCGATTTTTACTCCATGGGCGCGCTGCTTCATTTCCTTTTGACCGGCATTGATCCAGAGCCGCTCACAGTCTGTTCTCCCAAGGCGGCCAATCCTGATGTGCCGCAATCACTTAACTATCTGATCGAACGACTAACTTGCCAGGAAACTGATTTGCGCATCAATTCGGCCAAGCAAGTGCGAAAGCTGCTCGCTCTGCAAGGCGAAGTCGCCGCTTAAGGCCGAATTTTACTGTAGGGGCGCATCATATGCGCCCTGCATATTGAACGAACAAGCGAAGGATGCCCGCGGAAGGCGAGGCGGCGCCTAGCCTGCAGCACCTGTTCAAATCGGCGTCCGGAGCGAGTGTCGGGTGCGCGCGGAGGGTGAAGCGCAGCGGAGCCCGGAGCGCTCATGAACGGATTGTGGCACCGTCCTTGCGGATTGTGCCACAATAGACACGTTTAGACCTTAAGCTCTGCGGCTTTGTTGAGGAGTGTCCGTTTTCATGTCCCGTTTGCGCCAGCGCAAAGGCTTCATCGCACTTTCTTTATCCGTTCTTTGCAGCTTCTTTACTACTTGCGCTGACAATGGGCAGAAAGCTTTGTCCTACGGCGGAACGGACGATTCATCCTATTCGGATCCTCGCGTCGCTCGATTGCAAGCGCAGTCTGTCCTTACCTGGTGGTCGCATGACGCCACGGGCTACCATCCGGCGCTCGGCCTGCTGCTGGAAAATTCCAGCTCTCGCGATTTGAGCGGGGTACTGATTCGATTTCAGGGACGTTTTCTCGATCTGCGCAACGGCTACACACAGGTAGCTCGAGAAGAATGGGACGGTGAGTTTCACCGCAACCAGCAGAAGTTCATCAAGCTACGTGGACCCACTCCCTATGAGCTTCCCATCGACAAAGATCAATGGCCACGCATCGAGTGCAAGGTAATGTGCCGCGTCGGTTCGGTGGGTGACGAATCCACTCAAGACCTCGTTGTTACGCGCATCGACCGCATCACGATGACCGATGAAGAGGCAATGGAAAAACTGCGTCAGGATCAAGGGCGACGCATCATCTCCAGGCAGCCCAACTTCCAGCCAGATCCGCCCCGACGGCCGAAGGACACAAAGGAACCGGTTAAAGAGCCGCGTCGCGAGCCAATCAAGCCGCTCGTGGCCACCGCAGGTTCTCTCGGTCAAGACAAGCCCGGTGCGGCAAAAGCCCCGCCGATTGCCGGTAGAGCCGGATTGGTAAAATTGCTTTCTCAGTCCACTTTTGCCGGCTTGGGCGACGACTTTTTCGAATTCGAGCAAGCTTTCAAGCGTCCCAGAGAAACCGATGCCAAAGATGCCGCCTTCACGTGGGCGCGCTTCGTTCCGGACGCCGACGGCGTGGAGTTAATCGTCGGCTCGAAGGGGCGGACCGGCAAGGCTGACATCATCGTCGCGATAGTGCCGCAGTTTCTTGTCAGCCAGGACTCGCAGGTGGTCTCCCTGGCTCAACTTCTATATAAGAAGCACAAGACGGACAAACTCAGGGGACCCACCTACTCGGTTCGCTATTTGCCGTCCGGACGTGTGCAAGTCGGGACTCTTACCGGGACGAACTGCCGGGGGGCAATATTCTTCCCCCGTGGCAATGTCGGTAATGACGGCAATTATTTGATCCAGCTCTCCCGCCTGCCGGAGGATCTGGACAACCTACTGAGCGCTCAAGCCAAACGGGTGCCAATGCTTTCCATTTATTCTCCTTTCGCCGGCATTGATACGTCCAACTAGGCCAAGCTCAGCGGATTAAATGGTTCAAACCGGTCAAGCCGGTAGGGACATTCAATAAATAAAGTCTTTTGATACATAACCGCAGAATTGCCACTTGAGATCCTATAATTCTCGGACGACGGGATTTTTTGCTGTTTATTGCACCATTTTTGCGGCTGAAAAAATTCCTTCACCCAAGCCCACATTGCCGTTTTCACCCATGTCGCCTCTTCAATAATGGAGCGCCCGGAAATCTTATGACAGTAAAATTGCCTGTAAGACCAGAAGAACTTGTTTCGGGCAGAGACTTGCATACTACTCAACCGGTAACCCCAGGACCCAATCAAAAGAAGTCGCTCTTCGACACTATTCCTTTGCCTCTGGTGATGTTCCTGGCAAAACCCTATCTTGCCGGTCAGACTTCCTCAGAAGCGATAAGCAAGGCGCAAAATCTTTTCCAAGCCCGCAAGTTCACGGGCACGCTGGATATCCTGGGCGAAGACGCAACCACCGTTGAAGATTGCGAGCGCTATGTCACCACGTACATGAGCTTGATCGACGAGGTGACGGCAAATCAACTGCAAACGAATAATCGAAGAGAGCGTCTGACAATTTCGTTTAAGCCGTCGATGTTCAGCACCATGCCTCCGGCACCGGGCGCAGCCAGCGAAAAGGCGCTCGAAGCAGCATTCGATCGCATCAACAAAATCGTTGACTATGCATTCCAGCGCGGCGTGGAAATGACTCTGGAAGCGGAAGATCATCGCTGGACCAATTTCCACCTGGAGTCTTATTTCGCGCTGCACAAAGCCGGTTACAAGAACCTCGGTACCGTGATTCAATCACGCATGTTCCGCACTGAAAAAGATATCGCGCGTTTTGAAGAAGGAATGCGCGTGCGCATGGTCATCGGCATCTATCAAGAGCCGGCCACCATAGCCCATACTGAAAAGCCAGTCATGAAAGAACTGGCAATTCGCTTCAGCCGCGAACTGGCTCATCAGGGCGTTTATGTCGAGCTGGCATCGCACGACACCAAGTGCGTAGAGAATTTCGTCAGCAAAGTAGTGATGCCGCTCAAACTCAAATCATCGCAATTCGAATTTCAATTTTTGCTTGGCGTTCCGCGCGCAAAACTGCAAGACAGTTTGATCAATGGATCATATTTCAGCGAATTGTCGCAGCAGCTTACAGGCGACGACGAAAAACATGCGCTCACGCTCGCTCAAACCGGGGCCATCGTGCGCATGTACTTGCCTTACGGCAAGGACAAAGTGGCGGGACCATACTGCCGCCGCCGCCTGAAAAACAACCCCAACATGATCGCCTACGGCATCAAAAACGTTCTGGGACTGGAGTAATTCTGGGAGCGCCGGCGGCTCGCCGGCACTAAATAATCTGACTGCGCAATTGTACGCGGCGGTCGAATTCGGCTCGCGCTGCTCTGCGCACCCAGCGGTCATGATCTATGCAGAGCGCCTCCAGCGAATCATCCGGAATGCAGCGATTTTCGGCAGCCATCAACCGAATGTAGGCATCCACATCGCGCGCCAGAATTCTCAATGCCACCATTGGAGCATAAGCATTAGCCGCAACTTGGGACCGCACGCGCACTTCCATGTCCTGAGCCAATCGGGCCAGAGCCTTTGGTGATGCGGTGTGATTGGCGGCGACTCGCATGCGCACGTCGACAAGTTCATCTGACGCCAGCTTAGCCAGAGCTTCGTCGGACGCATTAGTGTCTTGAGCGACAAGCATGCGTACGAATTTATTGCTGTCTGCGGAAAGCTGACTGAGCGCGTCCTCAGCCAATGGAGAGCGGCTTCGTTTGACGCGGCGAACATACACGGATTTGTCCGCGCTCAAATAACCGAGCACGGCGCTGCGGGTTGCAGCTGATTCCCAAACGGTCGGATTGTCCGCAACTGCTTGCCGCACTTCCACATGCGGATCTTTGGTCAGTTTTTCCAGAGTCTTCAACGGAGTGGACAGGTTGCGTGCCACCCACAATCGCACTTCTTCGTTGACGTCCGAGCTGAGCGCTTCCAAAACTTCAGCCGACGCATCCTCGCAGCGGGCGCACAAAACGCGAATGTCCTTGTCGCTGTCCGAGAACAGCTTGTCGACAATAGCCGGTGTGCGAGAAGGATTGAGAATGAGCATTATCTTGATCAAACGATCGCCGTCGTCGCTCATGCGATTTAATGTCTCGGGAGCTGCACCGGGATTGGCAGCCAGATTGCGCCTGACATACAAATCCGATTCGAAGCTCAGTCTGAAGAGCGTATCTGGATCGACAGTGGCGTTGGACGCCAGAAGTTGTTTGACGCTTACTTCTTTATCCTGGCTCAGCCGCTCTGCGGCAGACTTCGGCAAAACAGCATTCATCGCGACTGCACGTCTGACTCTCAGACTGCCGTCAGTGGCCAGCGCATTGAGCAGATGAGGATCGGCCATAGGATGCATGGCGACGGCTTCGCGAATGGACGGGTCCGAGTCGGCTGCCAGAGTATGCAGCGCCGGTTGCGGCGCCAGCGGATGGCGGGCCACCTCGAGTCTGACCGAGCCTTCTACGTCATATGCCAGCAAGACGAGCAGTTCAGCAGTAGTGCTCAAATTGGCGGCAACAGCTTTGCGCACTTTGACGACGCGGTCTTGCGCCAGACGTCCAAGCGCCTCAGGGGGGCAACTGGGGTTGCCGCCCACTGCTTCGCGGACGGTTATTTCCGGATCGCTCGACAGATACCGCGCGTTTTCCTGAGAAAGAGTCCACCAACGGGCTGCGGCGCGGCGCGACGAAATGCCGCCGGCTAATGCTTGCCTCCAGCTCTCGTAGTCTTCCTTCTCATCACTTTCAGTAGTGGCGGGCACCGGCACCGCCAATCCGGCAATTCTTTCTTTGGCTCTCTCTTTGCGCTTCGCCTTGATCTCCTCGGCAAGGAAATCAGGGTCGATGTCACGAATCGCATCACCTGTGTCGGAGCGATTCGGCAACTTATTGAGC
>JAYRNY010000103.1:0-4281 GCA_041911975.1 bacterium
AAGGTCAAGCCATGTTTTTTTCTCGTCAGCGGGCACGAAAAAGTAAGGCTCTTTCGGCACGGTCATAAAAACATCGGGATGCTGTTTCAAGTACTGATACAGAGATGATGTCCCGCACTTTGGCGCGCCGATCAAAATGAAATTAGGAATGGGCACATGGCCTCCGGTTGTCCGTCCGCACCCCAGACTAATTCTAGCTCAGCCAGGCAAGCACACATTTAGGAAACTTCATTCAGCCCGCTCTACAGACTGCTATGGTCTTATGCACAGTAACAAAACAGGACTGAGGGGACGCTGTGGAGACTTGTGGTCATCAGGGTTTGAAGCTCACACCGGCATTGCTTGCTGCTTTTGTATTGAGCTGCAATGGCTCCGCCGCAGCCGACTCCAAGCCCGTCGTCGCCGGCAAAGCCAATCCATACGGGTATGGCGCATTTGTTAGAGACTATTTCGAACGCAATACCCCTGAGCTGGCATTTCGCGCCACAAACAAGGCGCAAGCTTCTCGATGGCAGGTCCAACTGAGAAGTCGCTTGAAGGAACTGCTAGGGAAATTCCCCAGGCAAGCTTGCCCGCTAGATGCAAGTATTATCGAATCAAAAGAGCTCTCTACCAGGACGAAAGACGGCAAACCGATCAAGTATTTGCGTCAAAAAATTTCATTTTCAAGCCGTCCCAACATGCAGGTCGTCGGTTATTTTCTGCACCCCCTGCCGGCAAAGACGCCCTTACCGTGCATCATCTGTCCGACTGGTCATGCAATGCTGCCGACCAATCCTTCGAACATAGATGAGCTGGTTGGCATTGACAGCCATACTGGTAAACAGCGCATCAATAAGGAGGGATATCAAAAGGATCTGGCTCTGCAGTGCGTGGAGAACGGATATTGCGCCCTAGCCATAGAACAGCTCGGCTTCGGCAAAAGGCGCGAGCCAATTGACGATACGACGAATCAGCCGAATGCCTGCTGGCTGCCCAGTCGCATTGCGCTTTTATGCGGACAAACGTTGGTTGGATGGCGCACTTATGACTTGATTCGCTCGATTGACTATCTTTCCACAAGAAGAGAAGTAGACATGAAGCGAATTGCGACAATGGGCGTCAGTCACGGTGGAACTATCTCACTGTACGCTTCAGCTCTGGATCAACGCATAAAATGCGCCGTCATTTCATGCGTGATCAATACACTCAAGGACGAAATGCTCGATCACCATCATTGCATTTGCATCTACGTGCCAAAGATGCGTTTGCTTTGCGATTTGCCTGACGTCGCCGCACTGATTGCTCCGCGCTTTTCCTTTTTCGAAAGTGCGACAAAAGACAAAGCTTGTCCAATCGCCGGCGCAAGAAAGGCATTCAAATCTATCCAGCATGCCTATGATGTGATGGAAGTGCCATCACGCACGGGCATGGCCGAGTTTGACAAAGAGCATGAATTCGACGGTATCGAAGCCTTTCGCTTCCTGAAGAAAAATCTCTGAGCAATCTCGAGGCTCTCTCAATTCTTGCCGCAACTAAAAGTCCGTGCCAGGAACTTGAACAGGCTCGAGTTGAGGTTGATTCTGAACTTGTGAAGGAGCCTGCGCCGACACTTGAAATTCTTCGTCCGTCATTACACCAGACACTCGCATACGCGGATCTTCAAGCGCAGGTGGCTGCTGTGCCTGTTGCTGTTGAAGCATAGCACTCCTGTTCTGCAAGTCGAGTGTTTTCTTCGAAACTGTCGACAAGCCTTGCTGCGGATACATCGGATCCGGCATCGAATTCTCATCGTTTACAGATGATTGCTGTGCCAATTTTTTGTGATGCTTCTGCTGCTTTTGTTCGTCATCATCTCTTTGTTTTGGCTGATGATTACGACCGCCGCGAAAACCTCTTCCCATCAACATCATGGGCAGCATCATCGCCGGTCCCATGAATATGCCCATGCTTGATCCACCGCCGCCGCCTTTCGAATTGCCGCCCGATCCGCCGGAACCTTGCGATGAGCCGGAGGTGGAACGGTTTTTGACGCGAGAGTCGCCCCAGTAGTTGGGGGCGGTGAATTGGCTTGCGCCGGATGACGTTTGCGAACTCGAATTACTGCCGCTGTTGCCCTGGAATTGCGCGAACGATGGACAGGCGCTGTAGAGCAGAAGGGCGCAGAGAAAAATGGTGATTTGCAGGGTGTTTTTCATAAATTTTCCGAACTATTGAGGTGGGAGACTGTCGGATAGTGGAATGGGAATTCTCGGATGATTAGTCGATGATTGACTGAACCAGTAAAGGACGGCTCGGGAGAGCTACGCGGACACTGCCGCATGCTAATTCAGACTGCCATCATACGTGCGCCGGACTAAATGCGGAATGGGGCTTTTCCCACTGGGAATCGCCTTTTTTGGACTCTCCGCCTGCATGTAGCGGAGATAAATGTAATCGCCCGGACGACGTATGGGACGCCCCTACAGGTCAGGGTGCTGCTCATTGAAGTGCTGCTCGAACTCTTGCTCCAGGTTCTCGCGCTCGGTCGTGTAAACAACCTGGCTCGGTTGCTGCATCGACAGAGCCAATTCATGCCGCAGTTTCGCGCCCGCTTCCATGGTTTTTCGCAGCTCTGAATGGGGTCTCTCGATTGCAGCAAAAGCCTTTTGCCTCTCGTTGTTTCTCTCCTCAATTAGCACGTTAGCGCACCAGTTGAAAATGATTCGAATGAATGGCAACGCGACAAAAATGACCGCATAGGCCAGCAGACAGTCGATCAGATAGGCAAAATGATGGAGCAGATTTGACGTGGCAATGTGCCTGTACAGCCAGTAGCTGCCGCACAAATTGATGGCGGCAAGCGTTGTTACCCAGAGATTGGACGTCAAAGAAAATTGGCTGAACTCCCAGCGATTTTCCTTGAGAAAAGCCGGCCTCTTCACTTTCTCCAGCGTCACTTTCTCCGGCACCGCCGGCACGTTTTTCCCTGCATTCTGCGGCTGAATCACCAGTTCATAGTAGCGAGCCTCGGCTTTGCTGCGAATCCTTTCCTCGAACGATTGTTGCGGCGTGGGCAGCGCGAGAGTGTCGAGTATAGCCGGTGATTGTTGAGCAAGTTCAGAAAAAACATAAACAATGCCACCGTTATCCGTCACTTCCGGACGCCCGTTAAACCGCACCAACACAGGCAATATCGAGCTCTTCGCACCTTCGAGATATGGCCGCACTTCTTCTTCTGTGACAACGCCGCCGTTGTCGACTATCAGCTTGGCGATGTACTGCCATCTGTACTTGTCGACGTTGCAGTTCGGATCGCCATCACCGAAAAGAAAGGAGAAGACCTCGAGAAAGAAATTGCCTTTCTTTTCGTCTTCAATTGCGCGCTCATAAAGTTTTTCCTGGTGGCTCGTGCTGTAGTGCCAGGCAAAGCTGTCACCAATCGAGCCGACGTCGAAGTTACCGACATCAGGCAACCCGCCACCACCACCACCGCCGAAGTCTCCACCACCGCTGTTGTCGCCGAGGGCGGCAATGATAAGGGCAATGAACAACAGCACTATGACCAAAAGGGATAGCACCAGCATGATGCCGAAGGAAACGCGCAGGAAATAGAAGCCGGCTTCGAACACCACTATGCCGGTGGTGAGAAGAGTCTTCTTCACCTTATCAGTAAAGTATTTGTCTTGAAAGTTGGGCGCAAACTTATACTGGATTTCGCCGCGATCGGAAACGATGAGCGCGCCATCGGTATCGGCAGCGACTTGATTGAGCAGCTGAACCGTGCGCGCCAGAGGCATACCTGTGCTGGCGGAGACTTGCGCTGCAGTAACGCTATGCTTAAGTGACTGCACCGCTCTGATTACGGTTGATTTTTCCTTGCCTTGAGCAAGTTCGAGTTCGTTCAAGCTAGAACGAACCCGGCATCTGACCGGGAACTGATACTTGTCCTGGGACCTGAGCGGGTGAAAACATCTGCCCGGGACCCCCGCTGCCGCCGCGGCCTGATGCACCCGCAGATCGCATCTGCATCATCATGCGAGAATTGGCAATTCCGTTCATTCCATTCTGATTCGAATTAAATCCGGCACCACCAATGGTGCTGATTCCGGGTGCGGTATTAGATCTGATTCCCAAATTGCCGGGAGCATTCGCCATGGAATTGTCGCTCAAGCCCATGTAATCGTTTGCGTAATAGTTGCTGTTGCGAGTCGTTTTTCCGCAGCAATTGGCAGCAGGCAATCTCACTGAAGTCTGGTTGCCGTTGTTGCCGCCATTGGTGGCCATGCCGCTGTGACCCATGGCAAAACCTATTGACGGAGC
>JAYRNY010000104.1:0-9829 GCA_041911975.1 bacterium
AACGTCTCAGCCAGATTCAACTTGTTTGAATCCTTTTGAGCAATGTCAATTGCCTCTTTCCATTTTTGCTCTGCTTCGGTATATGCGCCGGAAACAAAGCTGGTCTCGGCGTCATTTTCCTTTTGCGTCCACGAGCTTGTCCCGTCACTGGTTTGGCAATAAGCCGGCAGCACAAAAATGGCAGTTACTGCAAGCGCGAGTGGCAAGCTACGTTTCTTGATTGGTTTGAAAGACGGCAAGGTGTTACCTCATAAAGTCCCAGCGGGTGTCGCCACTTCAAGCTGCAAATTATATCTGATGATATTAGTGGCGGTGCCGGGCAGCATTTGTGGCCAAAAAGCAGCTTTTCGCGGGCAAGGCGAGATTTATTGGCTTTTTGGCCACGCTGAGATAGTCTGAAAGTGGACCAGAGATGGAAGAGATAATCCTTAAGCCGTAGAGTCCAGTTAATGGGAAACCCCTCCGGCTTGAGGCATCCCTTAGAGTCCCCCGAAAAACTGGCAAGAATTCAATTTGGTGCGTGTTTCTACTATTTTAAAAACACTTGCCAAGAGATAGTATTTTGGGCGATCCACTTGTATCAGGTGCAGAAATTGCAATCCCAGTGAGGCAAGGGCCATGGTCCAAGCATTCGACGCCGCTCCAGGCGATGGGGTCCCGGAAACTGTAGTTGAAAATGCTCACCAAAGCTTAATTGGTGAGGTCATTGATTTTGTCAAAGAGCACAAAACAGCGAGCACCATTGCCGGTATAGGCGTGGCCGCAGGGGCGATTTACCTGGCTCGTGCGCCTCTAGGGCGAATTCTGGAAAGGTTTGGCGGCGGACTATTTGCTGCGCAGGAAGCTGCTTCGGTAGCGACGAGGATAGGATCAAAACCAATAGGACGGGAGTTGGCAGTTGCCGGCGAAGAGCTGATTGTCAGCGGCTCAAAGGTCGAGCCTGTTGCAGGAGCTGTGCTGAAGGCAGAAGGTGCGGTCGTTGGCAGTGCAGACTCGGCTGCAGTCGGCGCAGCCAAGACTACTGAGGTTGCCGCAGGCGGGGCCGGTGGCGATCGCTCACTGCTCGATGCCCTTGGTAAAGCCACTAGAGAAGGCAAAGTCAGCCATCCGGAGCCCTGGGTCTATCATCCGGAAAACAGGGGAATGCTCAAGGACCTCCCCAAGGGTGGTGCCTCTGAGATTCATGCCGCGGGCGAATCAATCGAATCGATCGGCACTGTAGGCTCAACTCACAGTCCAGATGCCGGTGAAATTACCAAGATAGCTTTTCCGGGCATTTCAAGAACTCCTGCCATGGACCTGACCAAGTACAGATTCCTTAAAAGCAAATAGAAAAGGCTCTTTGCGCTTCTCATGCAGTTAGCCTTACCGAACTGCCGATCCTGTTCTGTACAGGTCACGCGAAATGAATGTGTCGTGCCCTGGTTCGCTGCGGAAAACTTCCACCAGCAATTCGCCCGGTGCAGGTATTTGCTCTAAGCGCTTCAGCCGCGTATTCTGGCATTCTCCTTTTAGTTTGTCGCTGCCGCGCAGCTCGACTTTCAATTGCGACGGTGTCGTGTAAGCGCGTACTTCAATTGCCGAGTCGGTATTGTTTTCAAAGCGCAGGTCTGCTCTGCCATACCAAACTGTCGCGTCAAAGCCTGCTGGCACTGTCTTTACAGTGCGCAGGTGCGGGACTCTCTCGACAATTTTCAATCCCGCTGTAAGAGCGGATTGATACAAACAGGAAGAGAGAAGACAAATGCCACCGCCGAGTGTACTGGCAGTGTCGCCGCCCAGATATGCGGGGGCGGGCTGATAGCCAAGCTTGCCGGTGCGTGGTCCGACGCGGCCGTTGAAAGAAAATACCTGACCCGGCTTTATAATCTGTCCATCGAGTCTTTGCGCCGCCTGATACAGGTTGTTCTTCTGCTCGTAGGAAAGCGGGCGCAGACTGACTGTGCGGGAGACAATCACTTTGGAAAAAGGATAGACGGCAAAGTTGGTGGCAACCAGAATGCCTGTTAAGCAGATCAAAAAGATGACCTTGAAGTCCTTCAGTATGTTGAATGCTTTCTTCAATAACGGCACTTTTCTATCCTCTTCAGTCAGTTGATTTTTTGAGGAGGAGTCGTTGCCGACCCCTCCTTCGTATTTAATCCAAGATTCTAGTCCTTGATTTTGAGCACGTCCAGCATTGAGTAGCCACGTACGCTCTTTGTGTACATTCCTTCAAACGACACGGGGTTGAGCTGAACGTCTCCCGGCAACTCCATCCGCAGCAGCGTATGGAATTCCGACTTGCCTGCCGGCATCTCAGTGCCGAAGAAGACAATGCGGTCATCGAGCACGTCTTGATGCGTCCACCAGGGTTCACCCCAGTCACCTTCGATGACGCTGCCGCCGCTTTCCCCTTCCATCTCTTCCGACTTGTGGCTTTCCACGACTTCCGCGCCTGAAGGCAAGGGCGATTCCACAATGATGTAAGGTACATGCACGGGTGAATCTATATAGACCTTCATGAGCAGGGTTTCGCCGGCCTTTATCTGACCATCCGTTATGGGCACGGTGCGGAAGTGAATCGTATTGGTGCTTGTTTCTTTAACCGACTTGAGCCGGAAGAATTTGCGCGTTATCTTCAGCCCTTTCGGCAGTGCTTCCGCTTCCGTGCTTTCTCCCGGGCGCAGTCTCTTGAAGTAGGTTTGCAGGAGATTGTAATACAACTTTCCGGGACCATCTTTCTTGAGAGTGATCGAATTGTTCTTGATATCGAGCGGCAGAGAAACTCTGCTTTCGCCGGTATAACGGCTCTTCGGATCGAATTTCAGTTGCGCAATCAGGCTGTCTTTGTTGAGAGCATCCATCGAGAAGTTGGTTTCTTTTGTGCCTCTGTTGAGCAAGTCGTCTTTCAAAAGAACAAGGAAAACCTCGGCCGTAGTTTTTGTGTTATCCCAGCCGTCTTTGCCTCGTTGCATCGTCAGCCATTGTTTTACTGACTCGACCTTTTCGACGCTTCCCGGCTCCATGGACAGCACCGCGCGCAGTGCCAGTGCAGTTGTTTCCACTCCGGTAAAGCGATATGAGTATTCACTGTAGAGATACTTATGGAGCTTTCCTAACTTCTTGGACATGGCCAGAGTGTGGTCCCAATCAAGGCTTCCTTCGGAACTGTTTGCCAAATCCAGTAAGCGTTGATAGAAGACATTGGCCAGTTGATCTTGTTTTGAATTCTTGAGCGTAATCGTGAGATACGAGAGCGCTTCCGGAGTCAGATCATTGACTTCCTTCTCGAGACCGGCAACTACTTTCTTGTCCGGCTTCTGTCCGGTCAAGCTGAGCGCGAACAGCGCCCGCGCCAGGTCTATTCGTTTTTCTCTCCACTCGTAGGTGTCGATCTTGATTTTCGGATCGTGCAGTTGTTTGTCCAGCTCGGCGATGTTTTTCTTCAACCAGCCCTGGCCGGACGTGATCATGTCGTTTGGTACGGCGTAGTCGCATTCCCTGAGCAAGAGCAGACCTTCGACGACATAGGAGGTCAAATACATATTGCTGTCGTCATCGACCCACCAGCCCCAGCCACCGTCCGAATGGTGATGGTCCGTGAGCTTCTTCATGCCCATCTTGAAGATCTCTCCAAATTGCTTTTTCTGATCTGCAGAAATCGGCACATCAAGATTTTTATGCAATTGAAAAGCGACAATCGACGGCACCAGGCGACTCAAAGTCTGTTCGGTGCAGCCGTACGGATAGTCGATCAGCGAGTTGAAGCTGCTGATCACCGGACCCATGGATGAGCTGGCTACGGTCAAATTGATCTTGTTGCCTGTGGAGCCTTTGAGGGTCGGCTGGATTCTCAGATCCACCGTGTCAGCGTCCTTGGTCAGGACGCCAGCTTTTGCATAAAAGGCCGGAATGCCGAGCGGGCGCACCGGCAGTTTTACTTCCATGGCATCGCCACGGGTGTCGCCTACTGCCTTGACGCCAATCGTTACCTGTCCGGCAGAGGCTACTGTCACCGGCCAACTGTGGCGGTAGGCTTTTTCGGGAGCCACCTTAAAGGTAGCTGCCAAAGGTGCTGTCGTCGCCAATTGCTTGGTCATATTGACCGACAGTTTGATGTTCTGTTCTTTCTCCGAATAGTTGTGCACTATACAGGTAACCAGACCATGGTCGCCCTCGCTGAAGAACCTGGGCAGAGCCAGCCTGACCAGGACATCTTGAGTGGCCAGGACTTTATTGATGCACGAGCCCACTTCAGTGTTGAGCGAGCATGCTCGCACAGTCGCGCGCCAGGTCGTCAAATTGTCGGGCAGTTTGACTTTTGCGGTGGCAATTCCCGCGGCGTCCGTCATTAACTCCGGCTGCCAGAAAGCTGTATCTTTGAAGTCTTTTCTGACGCGCGGCTCGACCTTGTCCGGTCCTCCCGAGTATGACTCAGGGAAGGAGCAGATTATCTGGACTAGATTATCACGCCTTGAGTAGAAGAATTTGCGGATGTCCTGCGCGTATTCCGGTCTTATCGAATAGATGCTTTCATCCACGACTCCCAGAGAAAGTTCGGTATTGGCGGCGGGCTTGCCGTCGGCCTTCTGCGCTTTTATTGTGTAATTGACCGTTTCACCCGGTTGATAGCGCTTCTTGTCCGTAGATATCTGCACATTCAAGAAGTTGTTTGCCGGCGAAACTTTGATCATCTTGGATTGCGTGTAGAACTGATGTTTTTTGCTGACCAGAACGGCAGTCACAAAAACGTTCGGCGCATGTTTTTCCAGAATGGGAATCTCGATCAGCTGGGCAGTCGACTTGAGCGGAATTACCGTGTGGTTGTAGACGGTAGTGCCTTCCAGAGTAATCACTGCTTGCGCACCTTCGTCGCCTTTAACAGGACCCGTAAGCATCACGCGTGCTGTTTCACCAGGCTTATAGACGGTCTTGTCGAAGCGCAATGAGACAGGCTCGTTCTGCGCGTTTTCGCCGCTCAATACATATGGATAATTGGGGCTGGCGATCCAGGTGCTGTCTTGATCTCCGACTACGTTACCTTGCTTGTCCGCGGCTTTTGCGGTGACGTAATAGGTGTCGGTCGGAAATTGATTTTTGCATATGAAAGTGCAAGCGCCCTGTCCGTTTTGATCAGTGACAAGCTTTGATTCGCCTTCCACTTGCTCGTCGCGATACGTGCTCTCTGCTGCATCCCAGGGGAAACGGCTGAGGCGCACCGTCACTTCTTGATTGGTTACCGGCTTGCCTTCATAGTCGACTATCTCGACATTGGCGGTCAGATTATCACCTACTTTGGCGACGTAAGAATCAGGCGAGCAGAAGACGACGAAATTGCCGGCGGATACTTTTGCTGTGCCGGAGCTGACTACGGTCATGCGGCTCAGGTCCGTGACTTCCGCTTCGATTTTGAAATTTCTGTCTCTGTACTCGCTGTCATTGGGGTGGCTTCCCATAGGCTCAGCCTTTTTGGTCTGCACCTCAACTATGGCTTCACCATTGTCGTCTGTCTGGACTGTGCCCTCTTCGACGTATTCACCGCCGTAGTCGCTGTAATACTCTTCGTCTGTATTTTCCCAGTCGTCGAAGAATGAATAGTAGTCAGGACGCGATTTCAAACTCCAGCGGGACGACCAATCTGTGGATGAATAGATCGAGTACTTCACCTGCGCGTTGGCGACCGGGCCACCGAAGAAATAGGTGGCATGAATCTTGGCTTTGATTTTTTCGCCGGCAACATATCTCGCAGCCAGCGGCTTCACTTCTACCTGATATTCAGGTTTTCTGTACTGAGCAACCTCGAAATTTTCATAAGCTACCGTGCCGTCTGGATAAGTTATGTTGATTGAATAGGCGCCCGTCTTTTCGTCGGCCGGCACTGAGTACAAGCCGTGGAAGGTGCCGTGATCGGATGTCTTTATAGTGCCGGAGAAAACCTCTTCGCTGTCCGGATTTTGCACGCTCACTTTCAGGTCCAAATTCTTGCCTGGGTTCTTAAATCCCTCGGGCGTGACGCTGCGAGCTATGCCTTTGAAATTTACAGTTTGTCCTAATCTGTATACAGGTCTATCGGTGTAGAAGTAGGTTTGCATTTTGTCGGAAGACGAGCGCCAGTAGTTCATTGCGCCGTAAGCCAGGCTGGTTCCGGCCGCTCCTACAGTGAGTGTATTGAAGCTGCTTTCTTTGTCCATGTTCTTGGGCATGGCGCACTCTACAAAACCGTCTTGATTGGTCTTGCCGGTCGTCAGTTTGTCTTTCTGGGACAACTTGTCTTTGCCTTCAAATATGGATATGTCCGCGCCGCTTACAGGTTTGAGCGTGTTCAAATCTATTGCCCGCACTAGAGTTTTCTCAGGCGCTTGCCAGACGATCAGGCCTAAATCGGTGACGGAGAACCAGTGAATGGCATGTGATATTTTCGTCGAATTCACACCTTGGGCTTCGCCATAGACAAGATAGTCGCCTGGAGCAAGCGCATGATCGAGCTGGAATTCAGCGCGGGATGAGTCATTTTCGTCCTGTTCCAGATCGCGGCTGAGCTGTGCGATTGGTTTTTCCTTGGGGAAGGGCGGGCTGAAGTTAAGCGTGCTGCTCTTGTAGAGTTCGAAAGTGTTGCTCAGTTCGTAACCCCATTTTTCAAACTGCCCTTCTCTGGCCAGTTTGAGCACGTCTGTCTTATAAACCTTCACTTTGACTCTTTTCGAAGCGGTGGCATTAGCCCAGAAGCGAGGCGCTTCCTTGCTTGTGAAGACGCGCATATTAGAGGCGATGGAAAGGCTCGGCTCGATCAGTGCGAGATGAACGTCATGAAGTTTGGTCGTCTTTCCATCCTCGATGAAAACTCCGTTCACGTATTCGGTGGCGTATCCGGTGGCACGTAATTTGATCTGATACTCGCCTTCAGGCAATTGATCGATGCGAAAAGTTCCATCCTGACCTATCCAGACGCCGCGCTCCACCTGCGGTCCGTTGCGCGGACCATAAGCCATCGCGTATACCTTATTGCCTTTCAGGTCATAGCTTGACAGTCCAAAGCCGCGCTCTTCGAGATCTATTTGACCGCTTACCGATCCGACCGGATGCTCGAGATAGACTCCGATCACCGCCAGAAGGAGCAGTTTGACGAGAATTAGATTCCACGCCGTGAGAATATTGCGTGGTTGGTTTTGAATAACCCGATTTGACTTGGAATCATTTGTGGAAGACATCGGCGATAATCCTGTACATTTGGCAACGGGACTTTACGGGAATTCCAGCTTTGAGTTTGCACTGCACTAGTTGGTAGTGAGCATCGACGCATTCGCCGGGCAAGAGCACGGCAGCACGACCTCCTTGTCTGACAAAGAGTCCATGCCGAAGCGGATTGATCTCGCGGATGCTTTCAATAGGATCGACGGATCTAATTACTGTGACTTGCGCTTTCAAGTCTTCGATTTCGCTGCGCTTTACTTGTGCAAATCGGTATTCTTTGCTTAGCGCCGCTTCGGTGGTGAAAACAGTGGAAGTGATCAGATCTGAATATTCTGGTGTAATCGAGCCCCAGCATGCGCGCGTCTTTCCATTTTTTGACAACGTGACGAAAACACCTCTGGGTGTTCCGGCTGCTTTACCCTTGGAAAAATCTTCGGTCAATTGCCGTAGCGATTTTCGTTTTCCATCAGGAAGAAAATGATTTTCGACAGTCTTCATCGCTACTTCGTTCAGCTTGAGTGTTTTCACCCGGCTGTCCGTATCAGGTTCCGCCGCCGCCAGCGCAAATGGCGACGCGGCAAAATATATGCTGCTAAAAGCAGCAATGAAAGCGACAAGTCGCATACACCACCTAAGAGTCTAAGCTTAGAGTTTACCCTGAGTTGCTGGCAGAAAATTCACTAAAGAATCTTCAAAATGAATCTTCAAAAGATACCTTCAACCAAGAGTCTTCTTTCAACCACTATAATCCTTAGCCTGTAAACTTATACAGGTGTCGAGGTTGCAAAGCTGTGAAGTTATTGTGATGGCTTTGTAAAACCGCCATTTAGCCGCTATCTCGCTCTCGTCTTTAGGAAAATCAGCTTGGCACCCGATTCAGGTAATTCGATTGGAAGACGCGACTTCTTGAAGTCGATGTTCGGCCTGGGCGGGCTTTTGGAAGCGTCGGAAGCTGCAGCCAAGCCGTCCGCCGGTCGTGTCATTTTCTTCTGGTCTGACTTGAAGACCGGTCAAGTCGGCTTTCCTACCGGTTTCATGGTGGATGCCGGATTGCCCGGTTCGGTTATGAAAATTGTCGCTGCTGCAGCGCTTCTCGAAGAAAAGATGATTAACCCCAATGACACCATCGATTGCATGGGCCACGCCACCATTCAAGGACGCAAGATAAACTGCCTTAAAGCACACGGAAAAGTCGATATCGTGCAGGCAATCGGGCAGTCTTGCAATGTTTACTTTGCTACTACAACCCGCAAAATGAGCCAGACCCTCTTTCTTGAATACGCCAGGAAATTTGCGCTCGATGCGCCGGTCGGCTCGGTCAAAAGCGGGTTGTTTCCAAAGCCGGAGAAATCCTCATCCTGGCCTCTTGTGCTCGGCTTGAGCCAGCAGCTGCATCCCAATGGTTTGCAGTTGATGCGATTGTCTGCTCTGGTTGCCAGTCGCGGCGATGTGCCGTTCTTGCACAGCGCCGAGGAGAATGCCAGTGGAAAACCTCGGCTCAAGCTCGAATTCTCGGATCTCACCTGGGGACGCCTGCAACAGGGAATGGAGCTGGCCGTGCGTGAAGGCACCGCTCATAAGTTGGACCCCGGCCACAAATTGCATGTCGCCGCCAAGACCGGCACGGCTCCCAGCGGCAATAAATTTCAGTCCTGGGTGACGGGCTATTTCCCGAGCGAGGCTCCGCGTTATGCCTTTTGCCTCGGAACTACGAGCGGTACCAGCTCAGAGGTTGCCGTGCCCAGAGCCAAAGAGTTTCTATTTGCTAATGAATGGCCATGATCGCTTTTCAAAGATTGCCGGTCCTTATATATAGAACGCGTTTGTTTGCTTTTCTTTTGGCGTTTTTCCTGGCATCTGCAGCTTCTGCCAATCCACCATCCTTGTATGTGACTCTATTTGAGGCACGGCAGCGGGTGGACTCTGTTTTCGTCAGGGCTCCATTTTTGATAGTCAACCCTGTGCATACTGTCTTCAGGGAAGGGCTCTATGAATTCATCCATACAGGCCGAGGTGTAAGGATGAAAAAGGTGGGCGGAGCAAATCAGAAAGACATTCTTAGTGCACCACATGCGGTGTTAGCCGGAAGGAACGGAAGCACGATAGAGATTGGAGCCGATCTTTTGCACATGCGTAAATACTATGGCGAGATAACCATCAGCTGGCGGACGCCGGACCCTAAGACTGGAAAGGCGGGAGGACTGTCGCTGGTAAACCTCATCGATACGTTCAATTATGTCGCTTCCGTTGTCGGAGGGGAAACAACTCCTGCTTTCGGTAAGGAGGCGCTGAAGGCGCAAGCGGTCCTCGTCTATACCAGATTATTGCCCAAGGGTCGCCATCCCAGCCTGAAGGACACTACTGATGAAATGGTCTACCTGGGAGCCGAGCACGAAAGACCGGACGTCGTGGATGCGGTCAGTGAAATCGGGCAGAGCCTCCTCATGTACCAGGGGCGCCCGGCGCAGGCTTTCTTTCATGCATGTTGCGCCGGACGAACCAGCAAGGGCACGGACATCTTCGGTGACAGCGCTGCCTCTATGCCGTATTTGCAATCAGTGGTCTGCAACTATTGCAAAGGATCACCGCTCTACGGCACAACCGTAAAACAGATTCCCGCATCGGTTTTTCAGCGCCAGATTGCCGACCGCGAGCC
>JAYRNY010000105.1:0-6579 GCA_041911975.1 bacterium
AGCGCGCGGAGGGTGAAGCGCAGCAGAGCCCGGAGCGCTTATTTCAATATTTTGCTGTCAATCTCTTCTTTGAATTTGACCATTATGTCTTTCAAGTTGAGAATGCCCAGATCGCCTTCGCGTCTGTGGCGCAATGCGGCACCCTCGGCTGCCAGTTCCTTGTCTCCGATCACGCACATGTAGGGCACTTGTTCCATCTGTGCTTCGCGGATGCGGTAGTTGATCGTTTCAGATCTCGTATCTACCTTGACGCGCATTCCCATGCCTTTTAGCGCTTCGGCAACTTTGTCGGCATGCTCGTAATGGCGGTCGGCAATCGGCAGAATTACCGCTTGCACGGGCGCCAGCCAGAGCGGGAAGGCGCCGGCATAGTGTTCGATAAGACCGCCTACGAAGCGTTCCATCGAGCCGAGCACGGCGCGGTGAATCATGATTACTTTGTGGCGGGCATTATCGTCGCCGATGAAGTTGACGTTGAAACGATTTGGCAGATTGAGGTCGACCTGCACGGTCGGTCCCTGCCATTCGCGGCCTATCGCATCGTAGAGCTTGATGTCTATTTTGGGAGCGTAGAACGCGCCGCCGCCTTCATCAAGCTCGCATGCCAAACCACGTGACTTGGCTGCCGACTTGAGAGCCTCTGTGGCGAAATCCCATTCTTCAACCGAGCCGATGAATTTTTCCGGACGAGTTGCCAGGTAGGCTTTGTATGTATAACCGAAAGTCTTCATCAGGGTGTCGATCAAATCGAGAATGCCGTTGATTTCGCTTTCCAGTTGCTCCGGAGTGCAGAAGATGTGCGAGTCGTCCTGGGTAAACCCGCGGACACGCAGCATCCCGTGCAAAACGCCGGAACGCTCGTAGCGGTAAACGGTTCCCAATTCAGCAAAGCGCAAAGGCAGGTCTCTGTAGCTGCGCAGGCGGGTGTTGTAAATCATGATGTGACCAGGGCAGTTCATCGGCTTGGCCCGGTAGGGCAAGCCGTCGATGTCCATGGCCGAGTACATGTTCTCTCCATAGGATTCGAGGTGACCGCTAATCTTGTACAGTTCCTCAGATGCAATGTGCGGAGTGAAAACGAAGTCATAGCCGCGTTTTCTATGCTCTTCGCGCCAGTAGTCTTCAATTACCGCTCTTACGGTGGCCAGATTTGGGTGCCAGAAAACCAGACCAGGCCCAACCTCATCATGAGTGGAAAAAAGGTCCAGTTGTTTCGACAGGCGTCTGTGGTCGCGTTTTTCCGCTTCCTCCAGCCTGTGCAGGTAGTCTTCCAGATCCTTCTTGGACCAGAAAGCAGTCGCGTAAATGCGTTGCAGGTGGTCTTTCTTTTCATCACCGCGCCAATACGAGCCGGAAAACTTGAGCAGTTTGAAGGCTTTTATGTGACTGGTGGACGGCAGGTGCGGTCCACGGCAGAGATCGTTCCAGATCGTCTTACCGTCCTTGTCCTGCATGAGATAGAGCGTCGGCTCATGGTCCCTATGCTCTTCAAGCAGCTCGGCTTTGTACTTTTCGCCTTGATCCTTGAATTCCTTTATCTGTTTGTCCACATCAGGAATGTAGAAGCGCACCAACTTCTGGTTGGAGTCGGCGATCTTTTTCATTTCCGCTTCGATTTTTTCCAGATCTTCGGCGGTCAGTTTGTGATCCGGGATATCGAAATCGTAATAGAAGCCGTCTTCGATAGTCGGACCGATGGCGATTTTTGCCTGTGGGAACAGGTTTTGCACCGCCTGGGCCATGACGTGCGCGCTTGAATGCCTCAGAAGCTCGATGGACTCTTTATCTTCTGCCTTGAGGATGCGGACTGTGTCATTGTTGTTCAGAGGAGTGAAAAGGTCGCGTAATTCGCCGTTTATGATGGCGCCGACCGATTTTCTATAAAGACCCTCGGAAATCGATTTCGCTAAATCTGCCGCGGTCCAACCAGGTTCGATAGGTCTTTCAGAATCGTCTGGGAGTTTGACCACAGGAGCGTTTTTTACCTCTTGAACTGACATAGTTTCATCCTCATATTGCGGCATCTACAAACTGCCGTAGATAAGGATTTTAACAATTAAGAGCAGGGAAACTAACAACCGAACTCGCTTCTGAGCTGTTTCGTAAAGGAGGCCAGATTGTCTCGGGTGGTGTGCATCCGTATGCCGACGCCATCCCAGCGGTAGACTCCCGTTGTAGCGTTTCCCGAATCCAGCCAGGCTTCTACCTTGAAGCCGAAAACGGGGGCTTTTGTAACGCGCAGCTCGAAGAAGGGCTCAGCCGGTTCGAACAGAACCGAGTCCACCTTGCCCTCAATCAGTTGCTCAATCTGGTCAGCCAGCTCGTGCACTTCGTCCTTGGGTTTGCGG
Organism: bacterium; assembly: GCA_041911975.1. Classification (GTDB taxonomy): domain Bacteria; phylum Cyanobacteriota; class Vampirovibrionia; order Obscuribacterales; family Obscuribacteraceae; genus QKMZ01. The sequence goes on from JAYRNY010000105.1 coordinate 2,349, forward strand.
CAAATCAGGCACTCTTCGAAGTCCGACTCTTCCTCCTCGGGAACGCTTCCGTTAGATGAATAGCCGAGATTAATGTTGAAAGGTCCGCTCACCAGTGCCAGACCGACTTTCTGCCAGGCCTGGTCGCTCATTATTTCAGCCACCGGCAATGCCGGGCCGGGGACGATCTCAAGAGTGCTCTCTACTTCTTTATCTTCAGAGGCTAGCTTTGCCAAAAGGGACCTACTTTTATTTACTTACCAATACAGAAATTCGCAAACACCTGGCCGATCACTTCTTCCGATACGGATTCACCGCAGACTTCAGACAACCGATCTACCGCCAATTTTAGATCGGTGGCCAGGCAGTCTTGGGGGAGTCCCTCGTCTAGAGTTTCTTTAACAAGCTGCAAAGCTTGATTGGCGCTACGACACAGCTCAAATTGACGCTGATTGAGTGATCCGCCTGCTTGCTTTAGAGCTTCTTCTGTGAGTACGTAATTCTCAATAACGTTGCCGATGTCTTTCACCCCGTGACCGGTCTTGGCTGATATTTCGAGCTTCGCGACCGGTGGGCAGTCAGATCCGTTGATCTGGCTGAGAAATTGATCAAACTTGAACCCTGGGCTCAGGTCCACTTTATTGGCAATCAGCACGAAAGGCTTGTTTCCAACCAGTTGGCGCACTTTGCTGTCTTCCTCCGACCAGTCTGCATTGGCCTCGAAAAGCATCAAAATAAGATCGGCTTCCTCGACTGCAGCGGCCGAACGCTCGATACCGATTTGCTCAACCGTATCCTCTGTATGGCGAATACCCGCCGTGTCGATGAGGATGACGGGAATGCCGTTCAGGTCAAGCGGTTCATGCAGAGCGTCGCGTGTCGTTCCGGCTATTTCGGTGACGATGGCCCGGTCGTAGCTGACTAGTTGATTGAGTAGACTGGATTTGCCGGCATTGGGCTTGCCGATGATCGCCACTTTCATGCCTTCGCGCAGGAAGTGTCCCGAGCGTGCTGTCTCTAAGAGTCCCTCCAGGGACTGGCGAGCTTCGGCGACCACGCTTTCGATTCGCTCTGGCGTTGTGTCGCCCACTTCCTCGGGAAAGTCTATGCCGGCTACAATTTCAGTCAGGAGCGTCATCAGGTTCAAGCGAGTCGCCTTTATCTTCGCCCCCAGTCCGCCGGCCATTGCCGACACGGCAAGCTGCCTCTGGCGTACTGTCTTCGCCTGGATCACATCGAGCACTGCCTCTGCTTGAGTCAGATCGATTTTGCCCGACAGAAAAGCTCTTTGAGTAAACTCACCGGCACGCGCCAGCCTCGCACCGCATTCCACTAAGAGATTGAGAATCTCGGCAGTGACAATCGAGCCTCCGTGACAATTGATCTCTATCAAATCCGAGCCCGTGTATGAATTCGGAGACTTGTAGGCGATCACTACTACTTCATCGATTATGTTTCCGGTCTTGGGATCTCGGATAAACCCGTGTTGGGCCGTGTGTGTTTTAAGTGGCGGCTCTCCCTGCTGATGCGGAAAGCCTTGCGGGGTGAATATTCTTTCGGCAATCGACCAGGCCTCGTCGCCCGCCATACGCACGATGGCAATGGCGCCCGCGCCGCGAGCGGTTGAGATGGCACAGATCGTGTCGTCCAAGAAATTCATGGAGTCTGAATTTACCACATGGTGAGGTAGATGCTTATGGAATGAGCTCTTTTGCAAGCGGGCGTTAAGTCTCAGGTAAATGTCGTCGATTTCGAACCGATATAGCGTTCGTATGTACCCATTGCTTGTCGCTCTTAAAATGCGGATCTCAAAGAAAAAAATTTTTGTCGAAAATTTCCCGATTCTTTTTTTGCGTCATCCTGCAAACACGGCGCCGTGTCTGGCTCTTATGGCTTGTGCCTTTTGCCATGCGCCTTTTCACAGGGAAGATTTCTGCTTTTTTTTCTTCCGAAGTACTTGAACAAGATCGGATCTAGCTGGTAGTATCTCGCATTGTTTTACGGCTATTAAATTGGCTCTCGATAGTATTAGGGTAGGGAGAATTCAATGAACAAAGCAGAGTTAGTCAACCAAATCGCTAAGGCGACTGGACAAACCAAGATGCAAGTGCACAATGCAGTAGCAGCAATGTTGCACTCCATCACCCAAGGACTTCAAAAGGGCGACAGAGTCACCCTGGTAGGCTTCGGCACATTTGAACGTCGTCAGCGCCAAGCTCGCACCGGCGTCAACCCGCAAAATCCCAAGCAAAAGCTCAGGATTGAAGCAGCCAAAGTTCCTGTATTCAGAGCAGGACAAGAGTTGAAAGACGTTGTAGACGGCAGAGCAAAATTGCCGGCTCTCAAGGTCGAAAAGGCCGCCGCTGCTGCTCCTAAGAAAGCCGCTGCTAAGAAGCCTGCTAAGAAAGCCGCCAAGCCTGCCAAAAAAGCAGCTAAGCCGGCCAAGAAAGCAGCTAAGAAGAAAAAACGCTAAGCGCTAAGCGAAGCTAGAAATTCTCTAGGGGAGGCGAAAGCCTCCCCTATTGCTTTGAAACATCAGAAAATTTGATCATTGCCTAGGGGAGATTTTTCTCGTCGCCGGTCTTAATGGAACGATTGATTGGCCCGTATCTCAGATAGAGAATGACGACAAGGTTGTTCAAAACATGCCCTGTTATTGGAGCCCAGAGCGAATGCGTGTATTGCAAAGTCAGCCCGAAAAGTAGACCGGCTGCGGTAGCCCAGACTCCGTACGAAAGGTAGCGGAAAGTGGGCATGTGAAACATTCCGAAAATTCCAGCTGCAATCCAGACGTTGAAATCCAATTGCAGCGCGCCCCTGAAGAAAACCTCCTCGCAAAAGCCCGAGACCAGTGCAGTCAGGCAAATGTCCAGCCAGTTCAGATCCTGGAAGAGGGGAGCCAGCTCGTCAACGACAATTTGCTTTATGGAAAGTATCGGCCCGCCTTTCTTTTTTGGCGCCAACTTCTCAAGCAGATTCGAAATCGCAAAAAGAACGACCGACGTAATGACAAGTCCCATTCCTATGGCGGCGCCAATAGCGAAGTCCTCAGGGCGTGGTATCAGAACTGGTGCAAGCAAAATGTTGCCCAGCCAACACCAGATTGTGGCGAGCAAAAGCAGAGCGCCCTCCACATAGAAAATGATGTTTAAAAGCAAACCTCTGTCAGGTCGGAATTCGCGCATCTGAAAATACGACCTCCGGTTTGCCTGCGCCATTTAAAAGAGCAATATAAACGCCGTTTTGCTGGGCGAGCAAAAAGCGGCCGGACTCGCTGTTTTTGCAAAGGTCTGGCTCCAGCTCAATGGTTCGTCCATGGAAGATGTTTTCAGCATCTCTGTGGTCTACTTCTACTTTGTCAAACCCAAGAGCTTTAGTAAGGTCGGTGAAAAGTGACTGCCAGTCGTTTTTCTCGACAAGCTCTTTTACCTCCTCCAGTGAATAAGAGTTATCAATGCTCATAAAGCCCGCCTTCTCGCGCACCAGTTTGGAGAGGCATGCGCCAGTGCCCAGGGCGGCCCCCAGGTCGCGCGCCAGAGAGCGGATGTATGTTCCTTTGGAGCAATGAACGCGAACAGAGACGTAGGGAGCTTTGTAGGAAACGAGTTCCAACTTGTGCACAGTGACCGTGCGCTCGGGTGCTTTTTCAGGTGCCTGACCTTTCCTTGCCAGATCGTACAGGTGTTGCCCGTTAAGTCTAATGGCGCTGTACACAGGTGGGTGCTGTTTTATCTCACCGCGAAACTGTTCGAGTTCTACCTTCACTTGATCGTCAGTTATCGAAGAGGCGTCCTTTTCCTCTAGAATCTCTCCTTCTAGGTCATCTGTCGTCGTTGTTTTGCCCAACAAAATCTCTGCGTAATAGGTTTTGTCGGCAGGCAAATAATCAATTAGCCGGCAGGCCTGTCCGAGCGCCATGGGCAAAACACCTTCGGCAAGCGGATCTAGAGTGCCGCCGTGTCCGGAGCGTTTTACCCTGGTCAAGCGACGTATCCGCACGACTACGTCGTGCGAAGTCATGCCGGGCGGTTTCATTACATTTAGAAAACCGAATTGCATGCAATTAGTTGGACTTTCTCAAACTTCGCCGCGCGCAATTTTGCCGAGCAAGTCGGAAACTTTTGCTCCGCGCTCGAGCGACGTATCCAGTTTCAAGTTGATTTCCGGAGCGAAACGCAAGTGCAAGCGGCGGCACAATTCGCCTCTTATGAAGCCGAGATGCTCGTTGAGCGCTTCCATCGTGCTTTTCGAA
>JAYRNY010000106.1:0-5796 GCA_041911975.1 bacterium
AAGGACGGGTTCCGGCGTTGCACAAACGTCGGAACACCTCTTTTGCGTGGTCGTTTTCGCTTTACTAGTTTCTCCTTCAGAACGCGATTACATTTTCTGTTGGTTGCCAAAATACTGTGCTGTAATAGGGTGTCTCCTGTCCGGTTTGTCGATGCCCTGGTGGTGGAATTGCCCAGAGATAGAAGTCGCAAACATAAGCTTGTAACTGCGGTTACCTGTTTTGCAGTGTTTTCATCGCCATCAGTCATAGCAGCAAACACCGCGCCATCGACTGTTTCGGTTTCCACAAAACCACTTCAATATGCAGACGAGAAGGCTCGATTGCTTGATTATGTTTACCTGGGCAAATTTGCCGACGTCCAAAAAATCTGCCAGCCGAAAATCGCAGACGGTACTGCCAGGGCTTATCATTTCCAGGCTTATGCGCTGGCGTGGCTTTATTCGCAGCAAGCTTTGCCTCCAAAAGCAGTGCGAGTCTGTCGAGAAGGATTGCAGTATTTCCCTGATGATCTGGGGCTGCAATCGACCCTGGCAGTGGCCTGTGCGCGCAATTTTCAGTGGGCGCAGGCATTGAGGCAGTCTATCGTTGTTCTCGACAAGGATCCAAAAAACGTGCCAGCGCTCGCTGTCAAGGCGATTTGCCTGCACAGGGCCGGGCGTGAGGATCCCGGTCTGGTTTTGCTCAGGCGCGGGCTGGCAATTGATCCTGGAAATCAGGAAATGAACATGCTGGTTGTTGTCTACGCTCGTAAGCGAAACAGGTTTGAAGATGCCTATGTCGCATTAGATCGCTGGAATCAGTTGAACCCGAGGTCGGCAGTCGGTTTTGCCTGGCGCGGGGAAGTAGAATACGATGACTCCAATCAAGAAGCGGCAATTAAGAGTTTCAAGCGAGCCGTCGAGCTCAACCCGGATCATCTTACAGCCGTCTACAAGCTCGCTAAGCTGCATTACAACCGGCAGGATTGGAGTGATGCTTGCAAATATTTTCTGAGATGGGAAAAAATGGGCGGTCATAATTCCTCTGGCCTCGTGAAGATGTCCGACTGTCTTATGCGCATGAAACAATACAGAGAAGCAGTGCGTATTTGCACGATTTGCATGGAGCTTTTCAAAGACACCACAGTCAGGCAGGAAGAGGCTTTAGGCGTACCGGGCTTTGCCGTCATGCGCGAATCCTCAACTCTTGTGGAGTGCCAGGTGAAACGAGCGATTGCGTACTTCTACAGCGGCGATACGCAAAAGGCAATTGAAGATTTGCAAACCGTTCTTCGCGAACACCCGGATAATGTGCCTGCTCTCGACTTGAGTCAGAAAATCGCCTTCAAGCAAGGAAATTACTCGTCGGCTGTCGTGACGCTCAGCCGGCTCATCGACATAGATCACGACGTGCAAATGTGGTATCAGGAGCGCGCAGAAGCTTACAAGAAGCTTGGAAAAAACAAGGCCGCCGATGATGACTTAAAGATTGTCGACGCGTTGGAGAAGACAGGCAAGCTGCCGGAAACAACTTCCACGCAATAGTAGGAAAGCCGAACGCTCCGGCAGCGTCGGCGGCGCGGCTGTATCTTGTCGATGCCTGGAACCGCCCCTAAGAGACTCTCGGCGCCGATCCGTTCAGAGGAATCCGCAGCCAGAATTCACATCCTCTGGGCTGCAAGTTCTTAACACCTATGCTGCCGCCGTGCGCTTCCACGAGCGCCTTGCAGATCGCCAGGCCAAGCCCGGAGCCTTTCTTCTCACCATCAGAGCGCGTTCCCACCTGGCGGTATTTTTCGAAAACCAGCTCGATTTTCTCTGCCGGAATTCCAGGACCTTCGTCGCGGATTGAGAATTCAGCCCACTTTCCATCCGATGATTGACTGGCATTCAGTGTGATGGTGCTGTTTTCAGGCGCGAACTTGACGGCATTGCCCAAGAGGTTTACCAGTGTTCTATTGATTCTTTCGCCATCAGCGCGAACATCGAATCTGTCAGAGTGCACATCGAGTTTGATCTGTTTTTTCGTAGCATTGGGCTCGACCATGTCTGTGGCGATATGAATTATTGAGGAAACCGGATGCGACTCAATATCAAGCACCAGACCGCCCGCCTCGAAGTTTTCCACATCGAGCAAATCATTGATCATGTTGATCAGATAGTCGGAAGATTGCTGGGCGTTCTTCATTGTCGAAACGCCGCGGTCGCTGAGCTGCCCATAGACCCCTTGTCCAGCGCATTCGAGTATTAGTTTTATCGACGATAGAGGTGTGCGCAGATCGTGGCTGATCATTGCCAGCATGTCTTTTTTCAAGTTTTCCGCTGCCACCTTTTCCGTAATGTCCAGGACGACACAGAAGAATGTTTTCTCCTTTGCGGACCAACTCGTCGTCCATTCAGTAGATTTGTAGTGACCGTCCGCGTCTTTGAAGCGGCATTCGAAAACCACCTCTTCTGCTGAAAATCGGCGCATCGTTAGTTTCTCGTGTACCAGGTCTCGATCGTCGGGGTGAACCAGCGAAACGAGATTGGTGCCCTGGATTTGTTCCGGCTCGTAACCAAAACGCCTGGTTACAGCCGGGTTTATCTGCGAGATTCGGCCGGATTGATCGAGAGAGCAAATCACCTGGACTGTCTTATCTACGAGCGCGCGTTCCTTTTCCCTCGCCGCCTCGAGTTCTTGGGCAATGGTGTGAAATGCGCTATCCAGGCGTCCCAGCTCATCCTCTCCGGAAATCGGGTCGGCAAGAGGTTTTCCCATGCCCAGGTTCAAGGTGTTGGACATGAGAACATTCCATTTGCGCGAGAAGCCGAGAATCATCCATCCTGCAAATCCCAGTGCAAGCAGAACATTGGCGACAGCCATGACTACGATTGTTTGCTGCAGCTTTGCCCGCGCTTCCGCCTCACTTCGTCTCAGTTTTTCCTGAGTGACGGTTTGATCCTCGAAGATTTCCTTTCCGGCAATCTCAATCTGCTTATTCATATTGCGAAACTTCGTGGCAAACCGCTTTTCGTTGACCTCGAAACTGTCTGTCCCGATGGCGGCAATAGTCATCGATGTCTCGCGCATTTGGGCGATAATGTCTAGGAATTGATCGATTGAAGGAGGGTGATTCGGCAATTTTGCTGCTTCTTGCTGCAACTCTTTCGAATGCTCCAGAAGCTCGTTGGCGACGTTTTGAGCTTCAACTATGTGATTTTTGTCGTGCGTCATTTTGAAAAGCATCAAGCTTCCGCCGGCCAGATTTGTCTCCTGGGAGACCAGCGTGATCAGGGTCAAGACTTTCGAGACTTTGGCTGAGTGGTCGACATATCCCTGCAGTTCCGAAAGGTTTTTCAGTGCCGTGACAAGAAACACCGCCTCAATGAGCAGTGGCAGCATGATGGCCAGAAGGATTTGATGGGTCAGTTTGAGCTTCAGCATGAAAACGGGTTTTCAGACCTGTTTGGGCGGACCGGGCAATTTTTTTGGAAAGCTAAATTTTACTGGCAAATGCCGTACGATTTGTGGAAAATAGCGGTGTTCGGCACCGATCCGACTGCAGGGAGTTGTTGACAGCTTCATGGCTCGCATTCTTGTAATCGAAGATGACCATACCCAGCTTGACATTATCGAGCAGGGGCTGGCTTTTCACGGGCATGTAATTGACACCAGTGGTGATGGCACGAATGGGCTGGAGCAGCTGCTCAGGCATCACTACGACCTGGCCATTATTGACTGGGACTTGCCCGGACTCCAGGGGGTAGACGTTTGCAGCAAGTATAGAAATTCAGGCGGCAAGGCTGCTGTTCTATTCCTTACCGGTAAGGCATCCGTGACGAATAAAGTGCAGGCCTTCGATTGTGGCGCCGATGATTACTTGACGAAACCTTTTTCTTATGCGGAGCTCCTGGCGCGCGTTAAAGCTCTTTTGCGCAGACCACCAGCCATGGAGAGTGAAAACCTCACCTACGAAGAAATCGCTCTGGATATGGTCACGAAAGTGGCCACTGTGAAAGGTAAGGATATCGGTTTAACTCCCGGCGAATTTATGCTTTTGGAACTGTTCGTCCGCAATCCGGGCCGATTGTTCAATGCGGCGGAACTTTTAGATCGCGTCTTCAAAAGTGAAACCGACCAGGAAGCGGTTCGCCAGAGAGTCATGCGTTTGCGCAAGAAACTTGCCGTGGACGGCAAAGAAGACTGCCGCATTACCACCCAGAAGGGTTTTGGCTACAAATTCGAATAGCTCGCAGAATCTTTGAGCTATTCATTAGACGCTAGCACAGCGACGCGAGCCGGCAGAAACCATAATCGCGCGAGCGGTGCGGTCTGTCAGTGATAGATGAACTCTATCAAATCTAGATCTATGTCTGAGAACACCGCTATTAACTTGCCTCTTGCTACACGCGTAGGTAGGGTGGAATTACCACTTATTCCTCCAACTGTTCCGGAAACAAATCGAAGAAAACCAAGGCCTTGCCCTGATTTCAATTCTTCCATCGCCGCATTTTGCGTCGTGACTCCGAATGCGCCATAGAGCAAACATCCAGCCAGCCCCACACTGCATTGGCTCGGATGTTTGGCGCACGGTCCATCACGCATTGGCGGCTTATACGGCAGTTATGAAGACGGTGGTTAGTAAGCACTCGACAGAAACGAGATGCCAGGTCCGAAAACGCAGCGAAAGTGGAACTACCAAACGGTGAGTTCGAAGCTGAACCAAGCATGCCTGAGTCGAATTAAACAACTGATCGATGAAACTCGAATCTTCGAGCTTCTCGCTCTATGAACCGCCAGTCGGAGCTTTTGCTCTGTCCTAGCCCGTTCAAAACATGACACGACGATACCGAACCACTTTCTGGGTTCGTCTCGCCGACTCAAAGCATTCCCGATTCACTGTGGCTCAGCCGAATGGGCGGCTGGCTACTGGATAGGAAGCCTCTTGTGACTGAACGCGACCTCCGGCCAGATGCCGGGTGTTTCGCGCTCTTCCTGGGGGCGGTTCCTCTTCCGGGCGCAATCCCGCGTCCGGGAGAACTTCGTTCAACAACCGAAAGGAGAACTACCATGGCTCGTTTTGATCAGTATCGTGGGCTCAACGATTGGGCTCGCAAGACCGTGCTCCGCAAGGAGAAGGTGCGTCAGTTCGGAGTGAACGTGTTCGCTGACGGGAGGCGCAAGCGCTTCTCCAGGTGGACCAACCTCCCCGTGGCGCGCGTTCAGGTGATCGGCAAGATCACTGGTGCGTGGGTGGATAAGGTCGCAGACCTGCACCGCTACACGCTGCCCGGCGGCAAGGTGTACGAGGAGTACCTCCAGGCTGACCCCTGGTCGTCCGGACCGGTGTACCACATCGCCTTGCGCGATGTGAAGACCGGAAAGCCCGTGCCCCAGTCGCTGTGGACGCAGGACGAAATCGACCACTGCTGAAAGGCGGGAAGTCTGCTTAGTCCCATCCGGGTAAAACCGGACGGTTTCTGATGGACCGGAGTAGCGCAAGGGCGCCCCCACAAGGGCGTACCTGCGTCTACTCTTCTTGGTAAACGTTCAATTATATCAGATAGTAAAACCTCAAATTTTAGCAAGATGCAGAGACCCTAGCCCCGATTTCGTTTTCGTATTTTTGCTCGGAAAAATTTCAAATTTTTCCGAGCAATTTTGAAATTCCAAAAACACACCCCCAGTCCGCGCCCAATTGGATTTCATGGCACTTCCAAGACCGTTATTTCACTGTTATGTGGCTGTAGCACACTCAAGGTCCCCCAGCCCACCGCTGTCTTCCCCCGGGCAGCGTAATGAGGAAAGACTATGTCTCACGAATTTCGTGCACA
>JAYRNY010000107.1:0-1755 GCA_041911975.1 bacterium
GGTTGGGCAAAGAGAAGTATACGATTTCCTCGACAAAGCCGGTGCCGACAGGCAAAGCGACAATCAAGTTCAACTTCGATTATGATGGAGGTGGCGCCGGAAAAGGTGGCACAGGAACGATATGCGTGAATGGTGAAAGTGTTGCCCAGGGGCGCATTGAGAAAACCGAAGGATATTGTTTCTCCGCCGACGAAGGAGCTGATGTCGGCTGTGATTTCGGAACAGCAGTGACTGATGCCTATGAAGTGCCCAACAAATTTACAGGCAAGATTGAAAAGGTCACTATCGATGTAAAACCGATGGGCGAAAAAGAAAAAGCAGAACACAAGGAACTGCATCAGCAAGGAGCCCTTAAGAAAGCACTGTCTGATTAACAATCAGGGTTTTGCAGTGGGCGCCGGACGCGAGAGCTTCTCAGGAGTGGCTTTCACTACTTTGAGGCATGTTTCGGTAATGGCAGGAGCAGTGTCTTTGAGATGTGCCATCTTCAAAAATGCGTTGCTCAGTTTGCTTCTCTGTCCCGAGTCCTCTTGCACTAGTTCTAGGTCCTCACCGGGGCGACCGTTGAACGACATATTGCAGATTAGTTTTGCCGGCACGTTGTGACCGATGAAACCACGATCGATGTTCGTAAAATCAATAGTTTGCATGCGATGCCTGGCTGAATGCATAATTTCATTGAAAGCCGCATTATCCTTGGCGGCTTCCTGATTCTCTTCATCTGCGGATTGTTGAGTGCGGTTGCCCATCACTTGATTGAGCATGCCGCTTAATGAGTCTGCGCATTCTCCCAGTCTGGTATAGCCGCCATGCACGATTTGAGACAGCGCCAGCGCTTTATCGTGACGCGACATGTAGAGTCTGATCTTAGCTGTGCCATTTGGACTGAAGTAACGGCGCGCATAATGTTTAACCAGACCAGAGTCGACGTCAGGGCAGATCAGACAGAATTCGCAAATGTAGTGGCGTTCTCTTAAAAATGGAATCGCCCGCACCAGAAGCCTGCTGCCCATGCTGTGCGCCATCAGTCGAAATCTTATGTCGGGCTCCTCTTTGTTCAACTTTTCGAATGATTCGAGCATGTCGTTGAAGTGTTCCTGACTCCATTCGACATTGTTTTCATCCGATGAATAAGAGCGAAGCTTCGCTACAGAAGGCCATGAATAGAGGATTGTGGGACGCTCAGCATTGTATGCCAGCCATGCTGCAGTGTGTGCTGCGGTGTGAAATGAGTTCTTATAACCGTGAACAAAGACAAAAACATTTTTGTCAGAGGTGAGCTCGCACTGTTCTCTTATTGCACTATAAAAATTGGCCGCTATTTCCTGATGATCCTTCCCTTCGAAGAGCTTGTCTTCGACCAGACCCTCTTTCTTGTCGGTGTTCACCTCCTGCCAGCCGATTGCTTTCAATGTCTCGGTTATTGGTTTTCGATCGACATTTTCTATGACGATGGAGGCAGTTCCAAAAAATGGATCGTGCATGCAATCGCCCAGGTACTTTCGATGTGGTCCAAAGTCGAAGGGCGGTTTGCTTTGATCACCGACAAGATTCCTGTCAGTCAGAAAAAATATTGGCACGCGCACAAACTTTGCCGCTTCCTCAGTCGCTTGCGCGGGAATGCAGGCGAAAAACAGCGCCAGTGTGAAAATGAAGGCAAGAGCGGAATTGGTGATTTTTTTCATTATCGAGGCCGTAAAATGTCCTGCAGCAGACTGCCGGCAAGAACAATCGGTCATGTCCGGGCACAGTCTA
>JAYRNY010000108.1:0-2913 GCA_041911975.1 bacterium
GGCGGCGAGACGGACGAGTGTAGGGCGCCGAGGAGGCGTCCGCAACGAGTGAAGGTGGCGCGCGGAGGGCGAAACTTCGTTGAGCCCGGAGCGCTTTCAAATGGATTGCGGCTCTTCTACGCAGCTTCCGCATGGATCTTCCCTACTGGGTTTGATATGGTGGCAGGCAGACAGTGGAAAACCAGTATTCGAGAATGTTTTTTGCTACGCGCTTGTATTCTTCGAAGCGAATTGGTTTGACTATGTAGCTGTTGCAGTAATTGTCATAGCAAAATGAAATGTCCTGCTCCAGATTGGAAGTGCTCAAAATTACTACCGGTATGCGTTTCAATTGTGGATGTTGCTTGAGACATTTGAGCATCTCGCGCCCATCCATTTTGGGGAGATTCAAGTCGAGCACGATGATGTCCGGCGCATTTGCGGCTGCCAATTTCTCTTCCAGACCCTTGAGCGCCTTTTTGGCATCATGAGTAACTTCCACCGTAGCCTCAATGCCGATGCAGTCAAATGCCTCTTTCAAGAGGTCCGAGTCGGCGCAATTATCTTCAACGTGCAGAATGTTCATGCGCCGATGATTCCTCCGTGGATTCCGAAGTTTGAATTACAGGCAATTGAACGAAGAATGTGGAGCCCTTGCCTGGCTGGGAATCTACCCAGATTGCTCCACCGTGCCGGTCGACAATGCGCTTGCATATAGCCAGTCCCATACCGGTACCTGGATATTCATCGCGCGTGTGCAGTCTTTGGAAGATGACAAATATTCTTTCGAAATGTTCTTCTTCCATGCCTATACCGTTGTCTATGAATGAAAGCGTCAACCAACCGTTCTCGAGCTTGGCTTCGATGGAAATTTCAGGGATTTGCGTGCCGCGGTATTTGATGGCATTGCCGATCAGATTTTGGAAAAGCAGAAGCATTTGCGAGCGGTCCGCTTGAATGCGAGGTAGCTTGCTGGCCACCACAATGGCTCCGCTTTCTTCTATCGCGATGCGAAGATTTTTTGTCGCGGACAAAAATACTTCGTCCAGGTCGACGACGGTAAATGGTTTTCCGTGCGTGTCTACACGGCTGTAATGAAGCAGGTCTTGAATGAGAGCTTGCATTCTCTCGGAAGACTCGGCAATGCGATTAATATATTTGACGGCACGATCGTCGAGCATGGATGCATAACGTCCAGTCAAAAGATCGCTGTAGTTGGCCATTGCCCTGAGCGGCTCTTGCAAATCGTGCGCAGCTGCAAATGCGAATTGTTTCAACTCATTGTTGGAACGCTCGAGATCGCGGGAGAATTTTTTCAGAGCTTCTTCCGCTTTTTTTCTTTCGGTGATATCGCGCGAAATCACCGATATTTCAACAATCCTTTCTTTCTCGTCTCGTATGCAGGAAATTGTGAGCGCGACGGGAATTTCAGTGCCGTCCTTTCTCATGTGCATAGTCTCGAACATCTTAGGTGGATCGCCTGCCATGACCAGACTTCTTATTTCTTCCGTCTGTTCCGTGGGACCGGTCGGAGTGATAATATAAACGGACTTTCCGAGCGTCTCTTCGCTGGTATATCCGTAGATCTTTTCTGCACCTTTGTTCCAGCTCTTGAAGTTGCCGTCCAGATTAAGACTGAAAATTGCATCGTTACTTTGTTCTACAATGTCGGCCAGTTTCAATCTTTCGCGCTCGGCAGGCTCGAGCTGAGTGATTCGCTCCTCGAGCATGCTGTTCAATTTTTGAATTTCCGCCTTGCTGCGCCGGCGCTCGACGATTTCTCCGATCAAGTGAGCGGCGGAGAGCAGTCTCTTTTTCGATTGCTCGATGATAAAAGGCGGGCGGCAGTGGTATTTCTGTGCTTGGTTGGAGAGCTCCTCGCTGGTCGTTTCGTATTTGGCGGCCAGCTCATCCAGCGTGCTGTCGTCTTTGGGCGGGTCTCCATAACCGATGTTGATCGCGCCGACAATATCATTGCCTGCCCTGATTGGCACTGCAAAAATTCTGATGCCTCCATGGCAAGGTTGGTCGACCGGTTTGCCTGTTTCGACTGCGGCCAGCGATGTCTCGCGGCATGATTGATTGCAATGCCATTTTCCTGATTCGATCGCTTGTTGATTGTCGCCTTCAGCCAGTTGCCGGGATTTGTTGTCCATGAAGCGGCACCACTTCGAGGCCTTGATGCTCAAAGCGCAATCGCCGTTTGCTTCAAACACCGCGGCTGATGTTTCCAGAAGATTCAGACCGTCATCGAGAATCTCTTTGAGCAGCGACTCGCCTGCAGCTTCTAGAATGACACGGTTTTTGTTAAGCTCGCTGAGATCACCATAGGGCTGCGGCGCGCGGCTGTCACTATCAGTGGTGCCAAGGCTTTTTTGCAACAACCACTGGATGCGATTGAGCGCATCGCGCGCGCCTGATTCGAGATCTTGCGAAGGCGGATTGCCCTTGATGCGCATGCAAGTCAGTGTCATCAGATTTGTGGCTCTGTCCAGCAAGATATCCATCTCAGAGGCCAGGTCTTCGGCGCTGCACGCGTGCTTGCAAACCTCACTGTATAAGCTGGAGACAGCTTTCAAGCAAGGCTCGCTCTCATGAAGGAGGCTTTCGAGAAGCTCGCAAAGCACGACTGCGCAGTCACGGGGCATGCGTTTATCTGTAGAGAAAATCGCATCGACGAAGACTTGCGCAATCGTCTGGAACAGGTCTTCCTTGCCGGCAATGAACAAGGATTTGGTTTTCAGCTTTTGCACCCAGCTGGCCGTCACAGCCGCGTCCAGAAGACCGCGTCTAAGCTCACTGACGCTGTTTCCAACGGATTGAGTGCTGTTGGTGGATTCGAGCATATGACTTTGAAAGCTCAAACTGGGGTATCCCTTAGCTTTGTGCCCGTAGCAAGGGGGGTCTATAAATCTATTTTCTCTGAAAGTGCCC
>JAYRNY010000109.1:0-10636 GCA_041911975.1 bacterium
GGAGGAAAACGTTTTGCCAGGCGCTGCAGCTGGTCTCGAACGCCTTTGGAAACTTCCAGCGCATTTGCTGTAGGTGTCTGGAAGATACCGATACCCACCGCCTCACGCCCGCGGTAGCGCACAATAGACTGGTAATTTTCCGCACCTAATTCTGCTCGCCCCACGTCTTTGAGGCGTATCATCTGACCGTCCGGAGTCGCCCTGATGATCATGTTTTCAAACTCTTGCGCGCTCTTCAGCCTGCCAACAGCCCGCACACTTATCTGATAGAGCTGCCCGTCCGGCGCCGGCGGCTGACCGATTTGCCCGGCCGCCACCTGCACGTTCTGGTCGGCTACGGCATTGACCACATCGACGGCGGTCAAATTGCGATTGGCCAACTTCTGGGGGTCGAGCCAGACGCGCATAGAATACTTGCGCTCGCCGAAAATTTGCGCATCTCCGACGCCCTTGACGCGCTTCAAGGCGTCTTTGACGTACACGTCGCAGTAATTGCTTATGAATTGACTGTCGTAGCGATTGTCGCGGCAGCCGATGCCTATGGCGAGCACGAATTGGCTGGATACTTTATTGACCGACACGCCTGTACGCTTCACGTCTTCAGGCAGACGCCCCTGGACCGCAGACACGCGCGTCTGCACGTCCACTGCGGCAAGGTCGATATCGCGCTCCAAATTGAAGGTGATATCTACGCTGCCCGTGCCGTCATTGCCGCTTGTCGCATTGATATACCTGATGTTCTGCGCGCCGTTAATCTGTTTTTCCAAAACAGTCGTCACGGCAGACTCGACCACCTCGGCATTGGCACCGGTGTAATTGCAAGTCACATTAACGCGCGGCGGTGCAATCTGCGGATATTGGGCGACCGGCAAACCAGGTATGCAGACGCTTCCGGCAATAACCAAAACAAGCGAGCAGACGGTTGCGAAGATCGGCCGCTTGATGAAAAAGTCCGCAAACATCAGGTCACTCTTTCGGCTGTATGGCCATTCCGTCGGTCAGATTTTGAATACCCGAGACGACTATCTTTTGCCCCGGCTTGAGCCCACTCTGGACGCGATAAGCATTGCCTTCGATATCACCAAGTTTGACCAGTTTTTGCTTGGCGACGTAGTTCTTTCCTTGCTGCTCCGCCACAAAGACGAAATCTTGTCCGGTCAGGTGAGTGACGGCGGGCGTCGGAACAAGAACTCCCGGTTCCGTTTTCCACAACATGCGCGCCGTGATCATTTGTCCTGCACGCAGCTTATCATCAGTGTTTTCATAGACAGCCTTTACAAGAACTGTCTGGCTCTGATTTTCAACATTCGGCGATACGAAAAACACCCTGGCGCGGCCCAATAAAGCATCCGAGGCATCTGTCAGCTCGACCGTCATGCCATTATGCAAACGGGCGGAATACTCGGTGGGAACGGAAACATACACTTCCAACGGATGGTTTTGCGTGACTGTGGTCAACATCGTATCTGGTGTCACATAGTCTCCGAGTTTAACAGGCACATCCCCGACTGTTCCCGCAAATGGGGCCTTAATGTTGTGATATCGAAGCTGCACGCCTTGCTCTCTGACCGAAGCGCGATGCTGCTTAACGTCCATTTCTTCCTTGGAAAGCACGGAACGCTGCGCGCTGATTTTCGCTTCAATAGACTCGACTTGTGCTTGCGCAACTCTCAATTGGTTGGCTCTGTTGTCCTCTTCCTGCGCGGAAACAGCACCCTGAGAATGCAGGTCCTTGGCGCGAGCATATTCTTGCTGTGCAAGCTTCAACTCCGACAGGCGAGATACCCTGTCCGCCTCGAGCGAATGCAAGGTCTCGCGGGCAGTATCCACATCAGCCTGGTCGGATGACACCTGGGCTTCAAAACTGTCGACCGACGCCTGCTGCTTTTCCTGGTCGATAAGGAGCAAAGTACTGCCGGGCTTAACATGGTCCCCGCTGCGGACATAAATTTCCTTGACCAGCCCAGACACCCGCGGGTGCAGGGTTCCAGACTTTCTGGAGTTCAATGTAGCCGAAAAGCGACTGCTCTCCGTGACCGGCCCCAGACGCACCTCATCCAGCTGTACAGAGGCGGCCGGCGGAGCATACGTGGCGGATGCAGGCGCCCCATGCTGCCCGCATCCATGAAGGAGCAGGCTCGTCGAGGCGAACATCGCCAGACAAACAAATTTTGGGAGTGAGAACTGCATATCGGTCATCTAACCATGGTTTCCAGATCTCAAGGATACCACCAGATTACTGCTTAACCATTACATATTAGAGGGAAGAGGTTCGACCAAAGGTAATGAGTTACAAATAAGATGGCTCACATCTTTTGGATGGACGAATCGACTGAACCCATGCCACCTCTCTCCCGGTCGATTTTTGGGCTCGTCGATCTTCCCGCTCGATTTCTTTCCAGCCCGCTCCATCGTTTCACTGACCTTTCATAAACCTAACCACGCGGGGTTTGTCGGCGCCAATTAGTCGGGAAAAACGGTCTACACTGATTCGTATGAAGTATGCCTTGCTCACAATTCTTTGCGGTTTTGCTGTGTCAGTCACCCCTGTGCTTGCGCAGGTTGCCCCGGTTCCCTCGGATAAACAGACATACACGCGAATGGTGTTGTATCAATGTTTCCTGAAGTTGGGAAAAACCTCAAAGGAAGCTGACAAGCTAAGTAAGCAAATGTGCTGCAAGCGTGATAATTCGTACGTCAAAGCCCTGCTTTTGATTAATGAGACCAGGTATCAAGATGCTTTAGCTTGTTTCGATCAAGTGCCGAAAAAGTCTCCCAATGCATATGACTGCCACTACTGGCGACCAATCTGCTTGAAAGCGCTGGGAAGAAAAAAAGAGAGACTGGAAATTCTCAAATCGTTCGCTAAGACAAATCCCGGCGGTCTGACACCCTATGAGTATCGGGCCTTCAATTACAAGCAGGACAAGAAGTTCGCGGCAGCACGACACGAGTTGGAATTGGCACGCAAAAAATTTCCTGATCACAGACAAGAACTTTCGAAGGAGATTGGCAATCTATATTTCGAAGAAGGCAACTTCACAGAAGCACTGAAGATCTTCGAGCTGGCGATTGAAGATAATCCGACCGATGCAGATAACTATTCAATGACGGCGAATTGCTACCTCGGGCTGCGACAGAATGAACGAAATCTCGATAGCTTGATAAAAGCGGTAAAGATGGATCCGACCAACCCATGCAGACGTGCCTCACTTGGATTGGGGCTGGACCATGCAGGGCGCTACAAGGAAGCACTCGCTGAGTATGATTGCGCAATGAAAATTGCTCCGTCATATCCAAAACTACATGAATACAAAGGCGACTGCTATCTGAACCAAAGAGACTGGAAATCAGCCATAAATGAGTATTCGATATTTATCAATGAAGACATGAAGAAAAGGGATAAAGCACAGAAAACAGCGATAACGGCTCCGAGCAAGCCACTTACGCAACATTCGACAAGTCCGCCCATACAAGTTACCAAATTTCGCAATTGTTTTGACTCGCCCAACAATCGACCAATCGTGCACAGTGCTCTTGCATGGCTACCAGAGCCTGTAATGGAGAGTCTCCATAGACACAGAGTTAAAATCGTCGTGGCGCCGACGGTAAAGGACTATCATCTGTCAATAGACAAAGGCACAAAGCCAGACAACGTGTCCCTTCCGGATAAGGGGGTGGACAATGTAGAAGGTCAATTCATCCGTAGCACCAAAACAATTGTTATTGCAGAGAATGGATTAGACGCTCATGACACAGGCGTCGATAAACTTCGCTTGGTTCTGCATGAATTAGGACATGCGTATGACCATAGCATTGGTAGCGTTTCTGACACACCGACTTTCAAACTATTCTATGCTCAAGACCTGGATGCGATGCCAGTATCCATGCGAAACAAGAATGAGTTTTACCAGGAGGCAAATCAGAGCGGATGCGGCCAAGTATTTGCAGACATTTTCGCTTCGCGTTGCATTGATCCATTATGTCTAGATCCTCAAAGCAAAGAATTAGCTCAAAACTTTCCGCGCACGTATAAGTACATGAAAGAAATCTTGCCGGCAAGGCAAACTATGAACTAGTGCGTTAACAAATTGGAAACGTCTTGGCTCCGATGTCACGCTAATCTAACGATCCATATCCAGCGACACCCCACGCATCGACAATTCACCCCAGAGACACAACCGGAGCGCCTGCTCCACCGCAGTGCATGCGGTCCTCGTCAATGGAGAATTACTATGTCGAAAGTGGAAAATATCAACTTCCTTCAAGACATGAGCAGCATTGCAGCTAATCCAACTCTGGCTGATGTTGTTCACAAAGAAGCTGCTCACATATTAGGTGAACCACTTAAACAGGGCGGGCTACGGGAAGCAACTCGTATCTCGCCGGCTGTGAATAACCTTTTTGACAGACTCGGTCAAGATGCTGGAGCCGCAATCGGCTCACTCGGTCCGACACAGTTAACAGCAACAGAGCAGCAGTACCGAGATGGAACCAAGAAACCAGCGGATGTTGACAGGAAGGTTGCCGCTGATGCTCTAGACATAATCGACTGTGATTGGGGTCGCTCAGAGCGGAGAGAAATATCTAACACGGTCAACAAATACTTCAACAAGATGGATCGGTCACATTGGTACGACCTCGGAAAAGACCATGTTTTAGAAAAAGACGAAATCCTGGATTTCCTGCTTTCCGATGATGCAAAATTTCTATCTGACAAAGAAACCGCCGATTTAGTCAAAGCGTACAGACGATTTGACGAAATCAAGAACTCGGAAGAAGAGGTCTGGGGATTTGAAAGAGATGGAATCACACGCGGCGATCTCTGGGCATTCTCCAGCGGTTCAAGCCGTATCTATGACGACATTATCTATTTCTCGAAAGGACATCCCGTCATAGAAGATGCAATCAAAGAGATTGAGAAGCGCAACGGCAAAGACGTCAAATAGGACAACAAGCACCACACTTCAAATCGAGAATAGTGAATGGTCCGGGTTCCGGCAGTCCGCGCTTAATTTGTTCTGCCGAAAACATTACCCGTGGAATTAAGTCTTCGGGCAGCGGATCGCAATTGCCGTACGGTTCATCGAATCCTTCAGATAGGATGCGAACTTGCGCTACAGCGACAAGTGGAATTTTCATGATCGCTTCCAAAACACGCGCAAATGCATAATGGAAAGCTATCGGCATTGGTATCATCAGCGGTTGCTTGCCGACGACTTTCGCAACGCGTTTGACCGCTTCGGCAAGAGTCATTCTCTCCGGTCCGACGACAGCAATTGTTTGTTTCGACATACGATTTTCCACAAGCGCTGATTCGAGTATGCGAACGAAATCTTCGATTGCCAGCGGAGCGGCGTACTTGTCTGTGTAACCAACCAGTCCGAATAGCGGCAATGTGTGAAACACGTGGCTCAGATGATCAAGCATATGGTCACCCTGTCCGTACATCATCCCTGCTTTAAAGACAGTGTAATCAAGCCCGGAATTGCGCACGATTTCTTCTGCGGCAAATTTCGATTCGTGATACGGCGAGCCGCAACTCGGTCTTGCGCGATAAAAGCTTACCAGGCTGACTTTCTTCACTGCCGCTCTCTTTGCCGCGTTAATAACGTTTTGCGTACCTTTGACGTGAATTCGTTCAAAATCTCCGGGCGCTATTTCTCGGTTGATTCCAGCGCAGTGCACGACTGCATCACAACCAACAAAAGCGCGATAAAGATCATCTTCGTTAGATGTTCCAATCGGCTCGAATTGCGCTCTTTCCAGAGTACGAATTTCTGGATTGCGCTCGTCCAATCCGCGGGAAATAACTACTACATTGTGGCCGTGTTGGGATAGAGACTTTGCCAGGTGAGCGCCGACAAAGCCTGTACCGCCTGTGATAGCGATTTTCATGGCTTATTCCTTTTTGAAATTCGTTTCTGCCCTTTTACTTTTCTTTTGCCTTGCGCTTTTGACGTTCAACAATTTCTGTTGGGCAAACATTGCTGATAAAGTCGCTCAAACAAAGAGCGAGATTCTCGGCATTGAGGCTGTAGA
The DNA here is from genome assembly GCA_041911975.1 of bacterium. Classification (GTDB taxonomy): domain Bacteria; phylum Cyanobacteriota; class Vampirovibrionia; order Obscuribacterales; family Obscuribacteraceae; genus QKMZ01. The sequence goes on from JAYRNY010000109.1 coordinate 6,043, forward strand.
TGATTGAGGTTCCGTCTCGGCGTTCGTCAATAAGCCCGGCGTCTTTCAATACGCTCAGATGCCTGGACACTGAAGGACCAGAAATCGTGAACATATCGACGATGTCCCCTGCACACATCTCCTTCTCTTTTAGAGCTTGAAGTATTTGTCTGCGGGTTGGATCTGCGATCGCCTTAAAAATCGGCGTCGGGTTTTTCATGCCTCTAATTTAGCATTTCTGCTAAATACCGTCAATAGGCAATTTTCGCACGTAAATCCTAGTGCTCATTGCGGTGGTACTGGCGCACCCTTCACAGCTTCCGGATGCCTGTGCGAAAGGGGAGGTGCATGCGGCTTATTCTTTGTGTGTGCTCCCCTTTTATTTATGTATAGTCCCCTACATTTTTTGTAATTGATACATAACCTGTTCAATGCCAGTCGATCCACGTGACTTCTTGGCACCAACGGAAAGTAACGGGTTAAACAGCTCGAAAACATCGCCTTCAAACTGAGGCGAATACGTCTTGTACTCTGTAAGTTCAATGTCCGGGAGCAAAACGTTTTTCTCACGAGCGTCAGCTACCAGTTCTGAAATCTGCTCGTGTGCTTGCCGGAAAGGAACTCCTTTTAGTACCAGATACTCCAGTAGGTCAGTGGTCATCAATGCCGGATCCGATGCGGCTTGCATAGTCTTCTCTGCGTTCACAGTGATCGCCTCGACGACACAGCTCATCACTTTGAGCGCATCAGCAACGATTGCTGCGGAATTGATCACAGGTGGTTTCGTTTCTTGCAGATCTCTGTTGTAGCCGAGCGGCAGGGCTTTCAATGTGACTAGCAAGTTGACCAGGTCGCCGATTACTGCGCCCGATTTCGCACGAGCAATTTCCAGAGGATCCGGATTTTTCTTGTGCGGCATCAGACTCGATGTAGTGGTCACATTGTCGGCGAGTTCCACGAATGCAAACTCGGAGCTGCTCCAGATGACCAGAGTCTCCGCCATCTGCGAGATGTGAATTGCGGTCAGACTGCAAGCCATCAAGAATTCGGCAGCGAAGTCTCTGTCACTGACCGCGTCAATCGAGTTTGAAAAAACATTGGGAAATCCAAGTTTTTCAGCGACAGATTGAGGATTGATCGGCAAACCGGAACCGGCTTGTGCACCCGCACCAAGTGGAGACACACAGGTGCGTTTCTTGCAATCGGTGAAACGCTCGATATCTCTCGAAAACATCTCGTGGAAAGCAAGAATCGCATGTGCATACAACACCGGCTGCGCGCGTTGCAGATGCGTATAACCTGGCATCACGACCTCGGCGTGTTTCTTCGCAGACTTTACGATAGAACCTTGAAGAAACTTCAGCCCATCGATGAGCGAATCAATCGCGCTTGCGGTGAACAAACGCAGATCTAGAGCGACCTGATCGTTTCTGCTCCTTGCCGTATGCAGTCTCAAAGCGTCCGAGCCGATCAGTTCTTCAAGCTGTTTTTCAACATTCATGTGAACATCTTCGTACTCGACCTTGAGTTCGAACTTCCCTTCTTCGGCTTTCGCGAGAAGAGTGTTCAATCCGCTCTGAATTGCCTCACCCTGAGAGGGGCTGATTAGCCCCTCTTCGGCGAGCATTTGAGCGTGCGCGATGCTGCCCGTCAAATCAGCTTTGACGAGATGCGCATCTGCGTGCGTGCAGGCAACAAATTCAGTGACGACTTCACTAAGTGGTTGCTTGAAGGCTTTTCTCAAAACTTGCATTTTTCTTGCTCCAGGTTTTCAGTCTCAGTCCGGAAATGTTGATGAATCCGCCAGCGTCTGCCGATTGGAATTCAGACATGTTTTCAAAGCTGGAAATCTTCAGGTCGTACAGCGACGCCGGCGACTTCCTGGCGACCACTATCGAGTTGCCCTTGTAGAGCTTGATCTTGGCGGTGCCGGTCACGGGTTGCTGGGTTTCTTCGACCATCTTCCAGAGAATTTGGGTCTCAGGCGCGAACCAGTATCCGTTGTAGATCGCAGTGGACAGTTTTTGAGTGAACGAATCTTTGAGGTGCATAACTTCTTTGTCGAGCACGAGGGACTCGATCGCTTTGTGCGCTTGCATCAAGATGGTCACGCCTGGAGTTTCGTACACGCCCCTCGACTTGATGCCGATGTAGCGGTTTTCCACCATGTCCAACCTTCCGACGCCGTGTTCTGCTGCAATGGCATTGGCCTTGTTTAGCAAATCGACCGGGCCGAGTTTTTCACCATTGATTGCCACCGGAATGCCGGCATCAAAGTCGATGGTTACAAACTCAGGTTTGTTTGGAGCATCTTCAGGGTTCTTCGTCCAGAGGTAAATATTCTCCGGTGCTTCCGCCCATGGATCTTCCAGGATGCCGCCTTCGTAGCTGATATGCATCAGGTTGGCGTCCATGGAATACGGTTTTTCCTTAGTCACAGGCAGCGGGATTCCATGTTTTTCGGCATACTCGAAGAGGTCATTTCTACCGTCGAATTTCCAGAGTCTCCACGGCGCGATTACATTCAAATGTGGTGCCAGTGATTTGGCAGCCAGTTCGAAACGCACCTGATCGTTGCCCTTTCCGGTCGCGCCGTGAGCGATGGTATCGCACCCTTCCTTGATGGCGGCTGTGATCATTCCCTGGGCGATGCACGGACGTGCAATCGAGGTTCCCATGAGGTAGAACGATTCATAAAGCGCGTTGGCTTTGATCGCTTTGAAGATGTAATCCTTGACGAAAGTCTCGTTCAAATCTTCAATGATGCATTTTTCCGCGCCAGTTTTGATCGCCTTCACTTTGACGGCTTCGAAGTCTTCCTTTTGTCCGACGTCGGCACAATAGGCGACAATCGGCACGTTGTACTGCTCTTTGAGCCAGGTGAGGATGCAAGAAGTGTCCAGCCCACCACTGTAGGCCAAGAGAATTTTATTCATTTGTACTGCTCCTAATTACATGACGAGTGAGATGACTGCTTTTTGAACATGGAGTCTGTTCTCCGCCTGTTCAAAAACAACTGACTGTGGTCCATCCATCACTGCATCTGTGATTTCCTGCCCCCGGTGCGCGGGCAAACAGTGCATGACGATGGCATCCGGTTTTGCAAATTTCAACAGAGCGTCATTGACTTGATAGCTTTCGAATGTTTTGATTCGCTCAGCCATCTCGTCTTCCTGCCCCATCGACACCCATGTGTCGGTGTAGACCGCATCCGCGCCGGCAACTGCTTCGGCGGGGGACTCTGTGATTTTTAATTGCGCACCGGTGTGCTTCGCCTCTTCCATCGCCATTTCCCAAAGGGTGGCGTCGGGCTTGTAGCCTGACGGGCACGCAATTGAGAAATTGCAGCCAAGTTTGGCGGCGAGAAGCATGAGTGAATTAGCCACATTATTGCCGTCTCCTACATATGCAAGGTTGATTCCTGAGAAATTCCAATCTTTAATAGCTTTTTGTTCCTTAATAGTGAGAAAATCCGCCAGTGCCTGGCAGGGATGCTCGAGGTCGCTAAGTCCGTTGATTACGGGGACTTGCGCGTAGTCGGCGAGCACGATCAAGGTGTTGTGCTCGAACACCCGCGCCATGATCCCGTCCAACCATCTGTCCAAGTTTCTGGCGATGTCCGGCACGGATTCCCGCACGCCGAGCTTGTCTTCGAGAAAAATGGAGCTGCCGCCGAGCTGAATCATGCCGGCTTCGAATGTCACTTTCGTCCTGAGCGAAGGCTTCTCGAAGCAAAGAGCCAGGGTCTGCCCTTTGGCGAAGAGGGTCTGCGTGTCGTCGAACTTATTGGCTTTGAGAAGCTCAGCCGTTTCAAGAATCAGCTTCAGCTCTTCGGCTTTGAAATAGCCGATGCCCAGAAAGTCTTTGCCTCTCAAGGTGTCTTCGACGAGGACCTTATTTAGCGGCGAACGACCATGCTGCGGCGGAGACATGCGCTGGGACTTGAAGCCCACAGGCGTCATCGGCGGCTTTTTGTAGATTGTGCTTACCATGGTCTTTCCCTCTCTGTGTCGAACTTTTGCTCTGATGTTTGAACTGCCCGCTTTCGCTGGTTTTGTTTGAATCGCCAGCTTCGCCGGCTTGGGACAAAAGAAAACTCCCGAGTCCTATAGGAGAACTCGGGAGGTGAATGGTGTGGTTTCTGGTGACCTAGATCAACGCAGCCCAGCCGGCCCCGAGTTCAATAGAACGCGGCGCGTACGTCGGTTGTTGCTGGTGTAATTAGCTAAGGTCATTTATATGTGCCTTGAAAAACAAACCTTTGTCCACGTTACAGTCTGGAGCCCGAGCTGTCAATAGACGGCTGGGAGTGTAACGGGAGATTACAGAATTCACATATTCGCCCTTCCTACATGTAGGGGAGGCATTCTCCTCCAATATGTAGGGACGGCATTGCCCCCATGGCGCACGGTAACTGTCGCTCCCAGAATCCGTAGGGGCGGCAATGCACTTATGTCTCGCGGAAGCTGTAGGGGCGGCAATGCACTTATGTCTCGCGGAAGCTGCAGGGGCGTCAATGCACTTATGTCTCGCGGAAGCTGTAGGGGCGTCAATGCACTTATGTCTCGCGGAAGCTGTAGGGGCGTCAATGCACTTATGTCTCGCGGAAGCTGTA
>JAYRNY010000110.1:0-4024 GCA_041911975.1 bacterium
CGATGCTGTACACAATGAAGCCCGACGCTGCCGGAAATCCTATTCCCGAAGCACCGATGATGACTGCCTGGGGCGGGCGCGATCAAATTCAGGGACTGCTGCGCGATCACGTCAAATACGGACAGGACGCTATGCGTGGCCGCCAGTTCAACGTCAAGGAATCCGATGCGGCGGTTGCGCCAAAAGGTGACGTCAATGACAAACCCGGCAGCAAGAAAAATTCTGAATTGGCGAAGGAAATCGAAAGCGGGCTCGATGCCGGCAAGAAAGCGACCGATTGGCGCGAAGGCGAAAAGCAATTCCTGAAGGCGATTCGCGCCGCCGATCAAGTCGATCAAAATGCAGTCAAAACTGATATGGACAAACTGGAAGAAGCGAAAAAAGCGGCGCTGGCCAAAAACGATGCCAATCAGGTCAAAGACTTGCAGACGCAAATCGATCAGCTGAAAAATCTGCAGGATGCGCCCTGGAAGACGCGCATGGAATTCGGCTTCCAGTGCATGAAGTGGAACCCCAACTATAAAGACATCGGCGAGCAGTGGCTCATGTCTGCAGGCGACAGAAATCCCGCTATGTATATGGATCAGAACTTCCGCAGTCGTCTGAAGGACGCCGGATACACGCCGCAAGCGCAATACGTGTTCTCGCAGAAAGTGGCGCAACATGAATTGAACAAGATCGGTCCGATTGGACCGAATCAACAAAGAGATGTCGGTCCGGATGGTAGACCAAGACAAACCCCAGCGGATAGAAATAATCCGCCCCTGCAAACGGATCGACAGAATCTACCGGATGGACGTCCGCCAATCAAGCCGGACGTCAGACCATGGCAGAGACCGGATCTTCAACCCGGACCTCAAGTCAGACCGCAAGTCAGACCTGAGGTAAAACCGGAAGTGAAACCGCCGGTGAAGCCGGAAGTCAAACCGGAAGTAAGACCGGAAAGACGCCCGCACCCGGAAATTCCGAACCTGATCAGAGTCGGACATGGAAGCAATGAAACAGCGGAATACAATGCTCTGGCTAAAGCAGCTGACGAAGGTTTGCCTCTGAGAGCAGCGTGGGGCGCAACGTGGTGCGGATATTGTCCAGAACAGTTGGCAAACTTCGAACAAAACAACGGTAACAGGAGAGACGCCGTCTACTTCAGCAATCACGACCGCGACAACTCCAGTCTTGCCGCTCAGGTTGGAGCTAATCGAGGCAGCGCGCCGTCATTCCGCAGCTACACCGTGCAAAGAGTCGGAGACAACGAGTTCAAAGTAACTCCGGCAGGCAGCCGCAGCGGTGGATACACCGTCCGCTTCAACAACAGAAGAAGAGCATCGTAATTGTAGAGGCGATACTAGGCATCGCCCGGCAACGAATGGTCGACACATGGCGGGTACAGGGCCGGGAGGCGTGTACGCCTCCCCTACACCGGAGGTGGGCGGTAACACCGGTAGGCACATCGCCTCGCCAGTTTTAACTTTCCCTCTGAGCTGTAGGGGCGGCTTACATGCCGCCCGGTGTCGGCAAGCTGCCGACGCGCCATCAATGTGCAGATGCGGAATTTTTCGAACTCAGTTGAACCGAGGAGTTTTGCACATTGCCTTCCATCTTTGCCGCAAGCTCAGGGCGCGAGGCGATAACTTCGGCGATCTTCTTCAGCACTTTGGCGCCGCCTCTGAAGTTGAGGTGCACGGTGTCGACGAAGTCCTTTTGAACAAAATCAGAGCTGTCGGAGAGGAAAAGGTACTGCGCGCCCTGTCTTGCGCACACATCTCTCAACTGCGCTTTGTAATTGTTCCAAAAAGGCATCGGCAGCAAATCGCGGTTACTCTTCATCGTGGGCATGTTCACCACAAGCACCTCGACGTTTTGAGCTTTCATGGTTTTCAACAATTCTTCGAAGAAGAATAGCTGAGTATCAAACTGTTTTGGATGCGGGTTTTTGTAGCGGCTGGCGTACTCGGCTGTGTTGTCGTGATAGCCTTCCGGAATGACTTTCGGCACTATGATGTCGCCGGGAAAAATGCGCAAGGATGAAGTCGAAAGAGCACAACGCAATTCGTCGCCCGCTTCTAATCTCTTCGTTTTTTCAGCGCCTTCGTTATCGGTGAAATGGCTTGCCACTGCAGCATGGAGCCTGCGCAACGGCATGCGCTGGATCTTCCATTCCAACTCGCCCATGGCTCTCGTAAATGGGTTGGAATATGCCCGCGCCACAGTTTTATCGAAATCGACGTAGCGCTGGTGGAACATAAAGGGCTCGGTGTCGCCCATGTTTTTGATCTTGTTGTCGATGAAATCACGCGGCGCAATGCCGAGCACGAGCAATTTCGGCTTGCGGCTTCCGCTCATCAATCCTCGGGACATCATGTAATAGTCGCAAGCAGTTGCGCCCTGAACAGCGACGTTGATGACTGCCGGTTTGAGGGCGGGCATTTTTTCTTTCAAGAATTTCTCTAGCGTCCAGACGTGACGGTGCAGGACGCAGTCGACATCTTTGTACATAGTGACGGCATCGGCCGACCAGCAGGCGGAATTGATCAACGAGCTGCCCATCATCACAACATCGGGATCTTTCTTCTCGCCGAAATATCCGTGTGCCGCCCACCAGCTCCAGGTGCCGTATGACGGGCTCTGTTTGAGATTGTTGGAAAGGACATCATCGGTGATAGAGCCACCTGGATATGTCCAATTTAGAGCGATTACCGAAGCAATAATCGCCGCATTGACCGCGCCAAAGCCAAGCAACGACAGCCCAAAGCGGCCGCCGGAAAAGCGTGATTTCTTTTCTTGGTCTGGTTTAGCCAGGTTCTTACCGGTATCCAATGAAATTTGGGATCTCTCTGTTGCTACCTGGGTGACGGTCTGCGAGTTTTCAACAGGCCGACTTAAATGATATTCCTGCGGGCTTTGCGCTGTCCAGACAACTGCTCTAAAGCACGCTTAGAACTGTTTTAAGCAAGAAAAAATGCGAAACTTCCGCCCGATCGCCGTGTCATACATATAGGATGCGAACCGCGGTCAGCTCTTCGATTTCTCTCATCTAACTTAGAGGATGTTAGTTTTTATCTGTTTCTTGCATATTACCTAGAAGTAATGATCTTATATTACGTTGTCATACAACTGATGGAGTCAGGCTTTTCATGCGGTTTTTCCCACGATATACGCGTTGGACATACTTGTCATTAGGCTGACACCTGCCTATTATTGAACTGCGCTACTAAATCTTCCATGCGCAGTTCCTTGGTTTCTCCCAATATGAAAGGTGAAACGTGGAATACTCACGCCCCAAAAGAGGCCCCCAGGCGATGCTTACGAACGCCCCCGCTCGCCAGCACTCGAGACATAAACGTCACGAGCCGAAGCTTACGAGCACTGAGATATCCAATTACTACAATAAAGAAACAGTCGAAATCAGCGTTGATCCAGCGGTAATGGCGCAGCGCTTTCTAGAGCAAGGTCGCAATGCTGATGCCGAGCGGCTCTTCCTCTCGGCACTCGACCAAAAAATCGAGCGCCTGGGTGAAGAGCACCCGGAGACCGAAAAGTGCCTGGAAGACATTTGCACTTTTTACACCAATTTCGGGCGCTATCAATTGGCGGAAGAATTCGCTGAAACCCTTCTGCGCGTGCGCTCTTTGACCACCTCGCCAATCGACGATGTCTACGTCAAGACTATCGAGCAGGTCGCCAACATTTACGACAAGATCGGCAAACCTAACGCCGCCGAAGCGCTCTATCGCTTCCTCATCACTATGCAAGAAGAAGTGGTCGGCTCGGACAGCCTGGTCATGGTCTTCGCTTTCAACCGTCTGGCCGAGTGCTACACGCGCCAGGGCGATCACCTTGCCGCGCTGACCATCTACGAGCGCGCGCTGGCTGTGGAGGAAGCGGCTTATGGACCATTTGCAGTCGAGACCAATAACACTTTGACCGAATTGGCTCGTGTTTATCAGGCTCTTCAAAAGTTTGACAAAGCGGCTGAGATTTTGAAACGGCAGGTCATAATTCTCGAGAGCATCCACGGTCCCAA
>JAYRNY010000111.1:0-7837 GCA_041911975.1 bacterium
AAAAACTGATTGCATACAAGCAAATCCCGTCGTTGAAAGAATACTTGATCATTCATCAACGCAAGCGTTGTGTGGAGATTTACCGGCGAGACGAAGAGGACCGCTGGAGCATTTGCGAACTCGCCACTGGAACAGACTTTGAAATCCGCGCCATTCCAGGGGGCGTAATCACGGTAATGATGGATGAAATCTACGGGGACGTTGACCTGGACGGTTCCACTACCCCTGTTGTAAAAGAAGGCGAATTGGAAACATATTTGCGGGAATTGGCTGAATCGGCGGAATGAGCAAACGCATTTATTCAAAGAAATCAGAGAAGCTCGCCGCGAAAGCTCAAAAAACATATGTGGGAGGCAAGAAATTGGACCGCCATTAAGTTCAGCTCTTGGAAGAAAAGGCACGCCACAAAGCGGATGACTACTTAGCCAGATCCACACTGCTTGTATCTAGCCTCAGTGTGCAATGAACGCAGCCATGACGGCCGGCATTTTCGCTGCGTCACATTTTGGTCATATCAGCCCGTATGATGCAATGGTCTCCCCGATACACTAAGACCCTTCCCCGCACAGGAAAACACTATGTTTAACAGTGAAAACCAACAAGCTTTCGAAATCACCAACCCTGTTGTAAGTGAAAAACTTGAGTTCAAAGAAAACTTGAGCGCGCAAGTCGCCAACTATCTGGAAAACCGCATCGGCGGATTTGCCAGTTCTAGACAAGACTCAGCCACCATGGTCGACAAGGGAGTGCTGGGAAACATCGTTCTGGCCGAGTACGAAAACCCTAACAACGTTCCAATAACGAAGATCCCTCCAGTCAAGCCCATTGACGAAGGTGTGACTGCCCGACCAAAACCCGGCGTTCCGATTGGTGAAGGAAGCACATACATCCCTCCTAGATTTCCAAGATACTAGGAAAATCTCGCAAGAATAAAGATTCGCCGATAAGGACAGAAGTACCTACAGTCACATTATGGTCATGTGTACCCACTCTTATCGGCGAATTTGACAACAGATCTGTTTTGCAGGAGATAACCAACATGCCTCCCGAAAATCTTAGCAACGAAATAATCAAACCAAATCATCGCACCCTCAATACTCAGTATCCTGAGGGAGACATAGTTATGCAGGGTGAAAATGAGCCGCCCACCAGTACAAGAACACTCGAACATATTTTCAGAGAGCAGGTACTGGAAGAGATCTTCCGCGATGTCCTCAGGGATGGCTCCTGGCACTGCAAGCCGTCCAACGAGAAAATCTTATTCTCATCTCCGATTTGCGAATTCATTCCAAAAAATGAAAACGAAAGTACTTTTCGAGTGATCGTAATCGACTCAAAGCGTGAAGCCCAGCTGACCAGGGACAGCGGCCAGAATCCACTAATACCCAACAGTTTGAGAAAAATCGGAGACCCGCCTCCTCCTGCCCAGAAGCCCTATGAGCCGCAATCACTCTGGCGGCGTAGTCTCATCGACGATAAAGGCTGGGGCTAGCTTGACCTGCATCGTCTCACTTCGACTTCATAATGAAGTGAATCCGCTTTTCAAGCTTCTCGGCTTCCTGATCGCGCTTTAAAACTCTGAGCAAACCGGCATATTGTTCCAACACCGGCAGCAACTCTTTGGACATAGATCCAAGCAGGTTTTCGCGCAGCTGAATTGCTCTTAAGTACGTTTTCTCTGCGTCGTCATATCTGCCCTGGTTCTTAAAGCATCCGGCCAAGCGATTGAGAGACAGTGCTAGTCTTTCGTCGCTGGGTCCGAAGGTTTCTGCCAGCTCCACGGCTTGCAGGAAATGCTTCTCGGCCTCGAAATAATTTCCATTGGTCATCGATTGCTGACCTTGCACATTGTGCAAATGCCACCGCTCTAGAACACGCTCGTCTTGAGGTTGCACTGGTTGCTGAATACTGCCTTCCCTTCCTGCCAGGCCGCCTTGCAATCCCGGAGAATTGCCGGCACGGCGCAATGTTTGACTCAACCCAGATGCCATTGCTTGCCCACCGGCAAACTTATCCTGCATGCCGGATGCATTCATAGGATCTGGCAAGTCCGGCCGCATAGATTGATGAAAACCGGAAACGCCTAAACCGGAAGCACCCAGGCCCGTTGCCGCCGGAGCGCTGTGCTCAGTTGTTTTTCCGCCCTTCCTCCAGCGATTGGCTGGATCAATATTGGCTGCCGGACGCTGAATTGATTGAACTTGCACGCCGACATTGGCTATTTCTTCCAGCGCCATGCCCAGTTCCGCAGCGCTCTGGTAGCGGTCGTCCGGGCGTTTCAAAATGCACTTATGAATTAAGCTGGCGATCTGAATTTCTTGTTCAGATCGGCACAAACCAGCCAGAGGTGCGGGGGAATCGTGCAAATGCATATGAATTGTCTGCATCGCGTTGGCGCCGCGAAACGGCGGATAGCCGGCAAAACATTCATGCATAACGCAACCAAGAGAATAGATATCGGTGCGATTATCGACATGGCTGCCCCTGCACTGCTCCGGGCTCATGTAGAGCGGGCTGCCGATTGCTTCGCCGGTCGCAGTCAAATGCTGCATGGTCACGCCCGTATCAGCCAGCACCTTCGCAATTCCGAAGTCGAGCAGCTTCACATAGCGATCGCCTTCGATGAATTGCAGCATGATGTTGCTGCTTTTTATGTCTCTGTGGATGACATTGTTTCTGTGAATGTAGTTGAGCGCTTTGAGCGCCTGGCCAAACACGAAAATGAAATCAGAGCTGGTGCACTTCCCCGACCTCTTCAGAAGTTCTGACAAACTGAAGCCATCGACGTATTCCATGACAAAATATGGCTCACCATCAACGGTGTAGCCGAAGTCGAAAACTGCAACGAGATTCGGATGAGATAGCTGACCACCAGCCCGCGCTTCCTTTTCGAAACGCGACAGGCTGGTCCGGTCCTGAATCAAGTCCATGTTCAAAACTTTGATGGCGACGAGCTTGTTCAGCTGTACATGCCTGGCTTTTAGAACGGTACCCATACCTCCGCTGCCCAGCACGCCCAACACCGCATAGCGATCTTGAGGAATCCTGGGGATGCGCGGCTGACCGTCGTTAACGCTCATCGTTAGTGCTTGATTGATCATGAATACAGGAGACGGCTATTTTATCACGCTAGTAACCAGTGTCTTTTGCAGGAACATAGTGACCCATTGTCATGAAACTTTCGTGACAAGCTGGATACAGGATTGTCGACTTTGGGTTGCGCGAGTTTCAACTCGCAAAATTCATTTCAAGCCTGGAGGCAGATGCTGCATGAGCACAAGAAGTATCGGAAAGAAGGAACTGCAGATGATACCTGAGACCGCAAATGGCATCGCGAATATCCAGAACAGAAGGCGTCTTTCCCACGATTTGCGCGATTGCGCGAAGATTACCCCACCGATCAAATTCCAGATGAAGGCGCAGAAGATCGCTGTTCTACAGTAGGAATTCCCCATAAGCCGGGGGTCCAAGAAAAGAGTCGTCAGACAACACGCGACAGGAAAAAGCAGGAACAGTACCGCATTCGCCGCGTTCAGTCTGACGAAATTAGCGGGAGAATGAATCGCCAGGGCAGAACCAGACAGTTTTTCGCAGCCTGCACTTACTTCAATACCTGCGGGTTTCTCCTCATCCGCGACAAGAGTCGTCGCTTCTTCCTTTTCAACAAGACGAACAGGCTCAGAAAGCTCCATTTCTGCAGGAGCTTCCACGAATTTCTTCGCTTCTTTCTCTTTCGTCATTTCTTCCGGCACGGTGAAACCAATAGACGGCGTTATTACAATCTACCCAACTGAAATGAAATTCTTGTGCAAACGGCAGGTTTTGTAGTAGCGATGCCATGCATCTCCCGCCTGGGAGCGCCGGCGGCTCGCCGGCTTCGGGCGGCAAGAATGCCGACCCTCTTACAGTTTCGATGCACTGCTTAAGTTCAGCGAAGCGTAGTGGCGCATTGCATGCGCCCAGATGTCTACAGCATGCCAGTTCCAGGCGGTCTAGTCCACTCGTCGACGAAAGCCGAGCCAGAAAAAACGAGCCCGGAAACTCCGAGCTCGCTCCTTCCTACGCGCATCAAATAAAACAACCCACCTATGTTTGCGAATGCAACCAGCTAGCAATCTCATTTCCGTATGGCGTGAGACGACCGAAATTGTCGTAAACAACATCGGCACCCGCACCGCTCAGTTTCTTATCTCCTCTGTCGTTACGCAAATTCCAGGCAATGGCACCTACTGCGCTACTCTGATTGGCTTTCAAAATGCTTTTGACACTGTTCTCGGTCCACGAGCCGTAGTCATAATTTCCAAATTCACCGATGATTAGGGGCATTCCCATAGAACGATCCTGCTTGAGCGCCCAGGATAATGAGGCATCAGTGTCCTTGGTCTTGAGATAGTAGTGCGCATCCAGCACCACATTTTCCATCTGCCCGAAGACAGCAGGATTGTCTTTGATAAACTGCGGTCCATGATAATTCTTTTGCAGCATCACAATGCTTTGGTTTCCGGTGCCGCGAATGGCGTTGTAGATGGTCTTCTCTTCATTGACGATTGCCTGAGTGTTTCCCGACGGTTCGTTAGGAGTGCCAAACCAGACCCGGGGGTTATTCACGTTTGCTCTGGCTATCTCTGCATACCAATTCGCCACTTTTCCTAACTGCTCCTGAGAGGGCATATTGCTTCCGTCTTTGCTTGTGCGAAAGTATCCGGTGTGATCTTCCACTTCCACGACAATTCCTCGCGAAGTCAAATAGTCAATGGACTTTTGGATGTCTTGAGGGCTGTCTTGCTCAGGATGTGCAGCCAGCCTGACAATATTCGGCTTGAGCTGGTCGGCTACCAAACTCAAATATTTCGGATTCTTTGCGTCCCACCCGTACATAGCGATTCCTTTGGCGACAAACGGCTGACCGTCGGGACCTATGATTTGCTCTCCACTGGTTTTGAAAGTCCCAGACGTCATATCCTGTGGAGCACCTGCGCTCGGGTGATCAGCAGCTGCAGCATCTCCCTGATCACTGGCCCTCGGCTGCTCGCCCTCCGCACCATCTCCTGCCGGCATAGAAGGCATGGAGCCCTCGCCGCCACTCTCGGCGGCAGGAGAGTTCTCATCCAGATTCGCATCGAGCAGATGGAGAAAACGAGACAACTCATCGGGTGACAGAATGCCGTTACCGTCAACATCAGCTGATAACAAAGACTTGAGCAGATCGAGCAAAGAAATGTTTCCATTAGAACCGAACATTGGTGCGGCACCGCCTTCATCGTTCGAACTGTCTGGCGATTCAGGACTATAAGCGCTTCTCTCATAACTACCGTCGGAGGTATCTGGCTCTGCATTCGTACTTTGTTCTCTTTCAGGATTATCAGAGCCTGCGGAATCAGCCTGTCCGAGACCTTCGCTAGAGGCATTGCCTGAGGGTACCGCTACTTCGGTCGGACTACCAGCATTCGAGGGAGTTTCCATCAATCCGGGCGGCGGATCATTGGTGAAAGTAGCGGAATCGAGAGAAGTGAAGTGAAGGCGCTGCCAGTCGTCGGTCAGCCTCGTCCAATTATTGCCGCCGGCTGCTGGATTGCTCACCTGTCCAGGCGCAGGTTTCTCCAGATAATAATCACCACCTAATTGCATGACCAATCCGGAGTCTTTCCTGTCAGCTTTGACGGACATTGTCGTGTAGACTCCGTCATATTTAGCCGGATCAAAACCGAGTGGGGTGTGCCCTGGTCCGAAGTGATCGTTTTTCCCTTCAGGCGGAGCGCTGAATCTAAACGAACCGTCAGGCTGCACGACGCCATCCCCATGCGTAGAAATATTGTCGCGGAAGTTCGCCAAATAATTGCCTCCCCACCACTTCGCATCGTCGGGGGACATGGCTTTTACCCAGCCGCCTTCTTTTTTGTGATAGTAGATTGCCGGTTCGGATACTTGAATTTTGGTGTTGCGGTCGGGAGTCTTGCCGAGTTCCGGATAGATCACTCCCCACTCTCCAAAACCCCCTGTGCTTTCGGGAACTATTCGATCCGAATGCCCATATTTACCACCTGCCAGCCCGTCGGGAGAATGAAAGGGTGCATCAGCGGTCACTAGATCCCGCCTCCTGCTATCGTTCTGGGATATTACATCGGCAATGGCATTCTTTGCCTGTTCGTCGGCTCCCTTATCAGCAGTGTAGTCCGTCAGCAAAAGGTTTCCAAATTCTTGCGGAACAGTCTCTTTCGGCTTCATTTGTCGAATGGCCTTAGCGCTGTCAGGCGAAGCAAGATTTGCATCGCTGACAATGTGTGTTGGAGTTTCTAATTGCCGCGCGTCGCGTACCTCCGGCGAGCTCAAAGAGTTCGTCATGCCTACTTATCCTCTCGGCGTCAGGCAACCACATTCGGTGCAAGTCTCGAATGTCGTATGCTCGGTAGCTTAGTAATTGGCACCCAGACTGGCGGCGCTGAATTGCACCAAGCATCCTGCGTGCGTTGCCACATAATATTGGCCGGTTGCCGTCAAAAGCTTGTCCTAAGTCTGGCAAAAGTCCGTCATGCACATTAACCGACAAGTATTCGGCTTCCATGAGATTACAGCCTGCTCAATGCTGGGGCGCTGCATGGCGTCGAGGATACCAGACCTTAAATCAATCAGTACATTCTTCAGTTGCAAAACAGGCATGCCAGGCCAGGAAAGGACAGAATCAGCTGCTCGAGAATTAGCGCTCAATCGCCGTCCGGAAACAATCCGTAGCCGACTCCATGTACGGTTCTGATCATGCTTGGCTCATCGCCAACAACAAGCTTCTTGCGCAGTCTCTTGACGCAAGAAGTGAGCGCTTCATAGCTTGCATCACCGTCGTTTTTCCACACGAGATCCAGGAGCTTGTCGGCTTTGAACAGCTGCTTCGGATGGCGCATGAAAAACTGCAATAGGGCATATTCGCGTGGCACAAGGGCTATCTTCTTGCCATTCAGGCTGACGGCATGGACACTGGGCAGCAGTTCCAGAGCACCTACTTTCAGCGTATCACTATGCAATTCTGCCGGTCTGCGAAGCAGCGCGTTTACACGCGCGGTCAGCTCTCTGCCGTCGAACGGCTTGGTCAAGTAATCATCTGCTCCCGAGCGAAAACCAGCCAGCTTGTCATTGATGCCGCTTTTACCGGTAAGAATGAGGACCGGGGTCTTTCCACCCTTAAGGCGATGGCTTGCCAGAACATCCAGACCTTCTACTTCTGGCAGTCCAAGATCGAGAATAATCAATTCGTATGTGAATCTCTCCAGATTCAATTTTGCTTCCATGCCGTCTTTTGCATGTTCGCAAATATGGCCTTCATTGGTGAGCCAGCGGCTTATCACCTGCACAAGTTCTACATCGTCTTCAGCAAGAAGAATTTTTGCCATAGTCACCTCGGCGCTCTCGCTTTAGTTTAGCGCGGTTCAAGCTGCAATTCCCCGGACACCGGTAATGAAAACCAAAATACGCTGCCTCCATCCGGGTTGGGTTCTACTCCAATTTCCCCCCCGTGACGCTCCACTATAGCCTTGCAAATCGCCAGTCCCAAGCCTGTACCGTGCTCGATATTGGCGTCGTTCTTTTCCGCTTGCTTGAAGCGGTCGAAAATCGTTGGCACCAACTCCGCGGGGACACCGCGACCCTGGTCTTTCACTTCCACCAAAACTCTTTCTCCTTCGCTTTGAGCGGAAACTACAATCTTCGAATGCGCGGGCGAGAATTTGAGCGCATTAGCAAGCAAATTGATCAACACCTGAATAATTCTCTGTCGATCTGCAAACACCTCAACATCATCACTGACAAGGTTTTCCAAAATTATTTCACTTTGTCTAGCCACTGAAAT
>JAYRNY010000112.1:0-1824 GCA_041911975.1 bacterium
TCCGATCTCGCGGTGCGGCAGGATGTCTTTCACTACGTCGACGCCCAAATCCTCAAAACTCTCCACTTCGTTGGCGACAATAAAAATCTCGTTGAAGAGATCTTTGATCTCGGAAACGATGTGACCGATGACGGTTGAACCTTCATACGGCAAGAAAGCTTTCGGTCTGCCCATGCGCTTGCTCTTGCCGCCGGAAAGAATCAGACCGGTCACCGGAAGCGGCAACGGCTCGCGCGTTGGAGAATCAATGAGGAAATTCAATTTTATTCTCCTACATATACTGGCTTTCTCTTTTCAGCAAACGCAGCCAGACCTTCCAAACGGTCCTTAGTGTTTAACAACGTCAGATAAGACTTGGTCTCCAGGGCGAGCCCGGCTTCCAGATCGCGGTCGTATCCGTTATCGATAGCTTCTTTGGCTGCGGCAAGTGATAGCGGCGCACCGGTTGCAATTTCCTTCACCCATTCTCTGACCACATTCATCAATGCCGGGCAAAATTCAGCATCTCCCTCGCCCTTTTCGGTGACGACCTTGTGAATGAGACCGAACTGTTGTCCTTCGAATGCGTTGATCGGAGAACCGGTCAGTATCATCTCTTTGGCTTTGGATTTGCCGATAAGGCGAGGCAAACGTTGTGTTCCACCGGCACCAGGAATGATACCAAGCTTCACTTCCGTAAGCCTGAGCTGTGCTTCTTCCACCATTACGCGCAGGTCACAGGAAAGAGCAAGCTCCGTTCCACCACCGTATGCCGAGCCGTTTATCGCGGCGATCACAGGCTGCGGCATAGTCTCAATAGTACGCATTGTTTTCTGAATCAAGGCAAGATAGTCGAGCGTTTCCGCTTGCGTCATCCCTTTGCGCTCTGCCAGATCCGCACCTGCGCAAAAGGACTTCCTGCCGGCACCGATGATGGCGACAACTCGAATGCTTTTGTCCTTGGCGACTTCATGGCAGGCATCGATAAGCGCCTTCAAAAGTGGGCGGTTGAGGCAGTTCATCACTTTGCCACGGTTCAGCTTGAACCAGACAAGCTCGCCTTCGCGTTCTACCAATAAAACCTGTTCGCTGTCCAAATTTCCTTCCCCGCTCGCGTTCAGCTGGCCTTGCTCGCCTTGCTGCAATTCTCTTTTTCTCTCGTCGACAGGCATGCCCGCAAATACCTCCCAGTCAGTTTTCGCTCTAATAAACTTTCGGCAAGACAGCCGGCTTCCACAAGTTTTTCCAGGTCTATTCCGGTCTTCACGCCCATACCGTCGAGCATGTAGACCAGGTCTTCCGTGGCAAGATTGCCCGCAGCCCCGGGCGCGTAGGGGCAGCCACCCATGCCGCCCAAGCTGGAGTCGAAGATGGTAATACCCAGCTGCAATCCGGCAAGAACGTTGGCGAGAGCGGTTCCTCTTGTGTCGTGAAAATGCAAAGCAAGTTTGGAAACATCGGTGTTGCGCAAAACCAGCTTGACCACATTTTCAACCTGACGGGGAGTAGCGGCGCCGATAGTGTCGCCGAGCGAAATCTCGTCAACACCCAGCTCCATCAACTTGTCAGTGATCCTGGCAACCTGATCAGGCGAAACCGTACCTTCATATGGACACTCAAACACTACAGACAAATAACAGCGCACCCATTTTCCGTCCTTCTTGGCCTGCTGAGAAAGCTCACCCAGAGTGACAAGCGCCTCGTCAACCGACTTGTTGATGTTCTTCTTGCTGTGCGATTCGGTCGTCGACATGAAGAGCGCGATATGCGACAAACCAGCCTGGTTGGCTGATTCGTAACCCTTCATATTGGGCACCAGCGCGGTTTTGATCACATCGCCCGGCA
>JAYRNY010000113.1:0-7880 GCA_041911975.1 bacterium
CAGCGCCGACGCCGCCCAGCGACACTCCTTCTTCCTCCAATCCTTTCGCGGCCCTGAAGGGAACGGTGGAAGAGCCCAAACCAGCAAATCCTTTCAACTCGCTGATGAGCAATCAAAATCTGCCTCAGCTGCCACCCCAAACCAAGCAGATCGATTTGCCTGAGAAGCCGCTACAATCAGGCAGCCACAAGTTCGTCGATGAGCCCGACGAGACTAGCGGTCACGTAAAAACGGTTGAGACGCCTGCCAATTCATACGACGGGTTGACCAATTCCGGACAAGGTATAAAGTCCGTCCCCGGACCGCAAGCAATGCCGCCGGCAGTCCCGCCGCCTCCTCCAAACCTGCCCCGCATTCACTCTTCACAAGTTTCCTCCAGCACACGCATTCCGGCAGTGAATCCCGGCGACGGCCGCGCTCCCAGCGCTCATCCTCCGGTGCCGAACTTTGCCGCCATGACCAGCTCCGGTGCTTTTCCCGCAGTCAACGTTTCACCAGATCAGGCGCTCAATCCAAAGGCTCAGGGACGAGGTCTCAATCAGGTGAGACAGCCCAACCAGCCAAGCGGTTCTTACAACCAGCAAACCCAGGCCAAGCCGGCACCATCGGCAACACCATCTTCGAGCCCCACGCCCGCACCTAGCCAGAGCAGCAAACCACTGCCCGAACCGGTAGATTTAGACCGAGCCGCAGTCGACGGAGTGTTCAAATCTCTCTCCAATTCCGAAACCGGATTGCTCAACCATGGCAGCATGCTGTTTTTCCTGGTCAGAGAATTCAGCAGATATCAAACCAGCAATGAGCCTTTCTCATTGATTATCATGGAAATGAGCGGCATGATCGAAAGCTCTACCGGACAAAGGATGGCGCGCCCTCTGCCACCACGGGCAGTGCGAGCGGCCGCTCAAAAGATTTTCTCTCTCACACGCCAGCTCGACCTGGTTTCACATTATGACCAAACGGACTTCGCAATTCTGTTACCCGTAACCTCAAGACAGGAGGCGAAAGACTTCGCGCAGTCGGTCGCTAAATTACTCTTGTCGCAGCCACTCACACCTGACATGGAAAAAAATTCCCTGGTTTTGCGCATGGGACTGGCCGGTTTTCCGGAAGACACTTCTCACCCCGGCATTCTCCTGGCCGCTGCCACGGACGCGAAGCTGGAAGCACACAAGACAGGAAAGACTCTGGTTCTCTTTTCAGAGTCATAGACCACACCACAGATTGGATTTTTTTCAAATGTTGCTGCAAGTAACCTCTTTAGTTGGGTTTGCCGCAGATGCGCATGGTTAACAGTTCTACATAGTGCGGAGCCGACGGAAAGAGGCGTAACGTCATAATTGATAACTTGACAGTTACTGATCCTGCTTCAAAATCGGTAAGGTCGAACGTTTCATTCCTGAACTCAATGCCTACTTCAACCGCACAGCGCGCAATTTTTGCGGTTCACGCAAAACGCTTGCCGCGCACAAGAATGAAAGCGCTGCTCAAAGAGGGCAGCCGCGTATCCGTGCAATTGCTGCCGCGCCCGGAGCTCACCGATGCACGGTCTGTCGTCGTGCGTGTAACCATGGCGGGATTGTGCAGAACCGACCTGTACGCAGCCGAAGGCAAAATCAAAGTTTGCGACCCGCTCGTGCTTGGTCACGAATTTTCCGGCATTGTTGAAGAAATCGGCAGCGAAGTCGACGGGCTCAAGCCAGGCCAGCGTGTCACCGTCAATCCGATTCTGCCTTGCCTGAGGTGCAAATATTGCCAGTCCGGCAAGACGTCGATTTGTCAAAATACAACATTTCTTGGTGTTGATAGATGCGGATGCTTTGCTGAATTCGTCACTGTTCCCGCCTCAGCGGTCCTCTCCCTACCCGAAGGCATCTCTGACCTGGCCGCCGCCTATACGGAGCCCGTAGCCGCCTCTCTTGCGGTTTTAAAAGCTAAACTCAATCCCCAGGAAAAGGGTCTGATTTATGGCAACAATCGTTTTGCCCATTTGCTCAAGCAAATTTTGAACGTCAATTCGCTGACCAACCTGACCATCTACGACCCTCAGACGGACGGTCTTCTCGAAGAAGGCGCCTTCGACTATGTCATCGAAACGATCATGACCGCCGATTCACTTTCTAAGATAGTGCACGCCGTCAGGCCTGGCGGAAAGATTGTATTCAAAAGCCGCCAGTATGAACCGGTTGCCCTGAGGATGACCGAGCTCTTGAAGAAGGAACCGGTCATACACGTATGCAACTATGGTTCCTTTGAGGAAGCTATAGACCTTTTGTCTACAGGGAAGATCGACGTAGAATCCCTCGTGGACGGCATTTACGAGCTGGAAGATTTCTCAGAAGTGCTCCAAGCCGCCAAGCAAAAGGAATCGCTCAAACCGTTCTTCGCCCCTGGTGGTAGTCGCTAGCCATGTGCGGAGTAATTGCCAAATATGCGCCAGGCGGTGGGAAAAGAGTCTCCGCGCAAGATCTCAACGCCGCGATAAAGGCGCTCAACCATCGCGGTCCCGACGCTAACGGGCAATGGATCTCTCCCAGTGGCGAGGCTGGATTAGCGCACGCTCGGCTTTCCATAATTGGCTTAAATAACGGCGCCCAACCAATTTCTTCCGGTGACGGACAGATTCAAATCGTCGTCAACGGCGAGCTTTATGATTTCGAGCGCATTCGCGATGAACTGAAAAGCCGCGGGCACAAGTTTTGCACCGAGTCCGATTCCGAAATCGCCCTGCATCTTTACCGCGAACACGGCGTCGAATGCCTCCAGTACTTGCGCGGTGAGTTCGCCATTATCATCTGGGACGAGCGAGCCAAGCGCTTGTTTGCGGCACGCGACCGTTTCGGCATCAAACCTCTGGTCTATGCACAGCACGAAGGCCAGCTCTTCCTAGCCTCTGAAGCAAAAGCACTTTTTGCCATGGGTCTGCCCGCCGAGTGGGATGACGAATCTTTCTTTCAGGCGGCGAACATGCAATACACGCTGCCTAATCGGACTCTTTTCAAACGAGTACATCAACTTGAGCCCGGCAAATACCTGCTCGCTCACGACAAAAACGTGCAGACCTTCACCTACTGGGACATGAATTACGGACGTTCTCAGCCGGTGGCGAAAATGTCCGAGCAGGAAATGATCGAAGGCTGCCGCGAGCAGCTTCAAGAGGCTGTTCGCTTGAGAATGCGCGCCGACATTCCCGTCTGCGCTCACTTGAGCGGCGGATTGGATTCCAGTGCTGTCGTCGCGCTGGCCATGCGGGTAACAAATAATCCGGTCAAGTGTTTCTCCGTCAGCTTCGAAGAAGAGTCGTATGACGAACGCGAGCTGGCAGGCGAGATGGCAAAGAAAGCAGGCGCCGATTTTCACCCTGTTCGCGTTTCTCAATCCGACCTGATTACTCATTTGTCGGACGCCGTCTACTACAGCGAAGGACTGGCCGTTAACGGGCATTTGACCGCAAAATATATCTTGAACAAAGAAATTCGCAAGAACGGCTACAAAGTCGCTCTTACCGGCGAAGGCTCAGACGAAGTACTGGCCGGCTACGCACACCTGCGCAGCGACCTGTTCAAAGCCGACGGGCGCGATCATCTGATTGCCGACCTGCACGCCAGCAATAAAGCCTCTCAAGGCATCATGCTCATGCACGGGCAGTCTCTCACGCTTAAATCAGTGCAGGAAAAACTCGGCTACATTCCGGGATTTCTGGAAGCGAAGGGCTCGCTCGGTCATAAGATGTGCGGGCTCCTGAACGGAGACTTGACAGAGAGGTTCGCCGGCTATGATGCCTACGACCGATTTCTGTCGAGTTTCGACATAGACGGGCAGCTAGCAAAGCGAAACCACGTCTATCAATCGCTCTATTTGTGGACGAAATCCGCACTCGCGAACTACATTTTGAAAACACTGGGCGATGGCATGGAAATGGCCAATTCCGTTGAAGGACGCCTGCCCTTCCTCGATCACTACTTCTTCGAGTACATCCGCGACTTGCCGCTTTCCATGAAGATCAACGGCACAACCGAGAAGTACATTCTCAAAGAAGCGGTAAAACCGTTGATCACAGAAACGATTTACAGACGGCAGAAGCACCCGTTCGTGGCGCCGCCTGTGAGCGCTTTTGCAACTGACGCCGCGAAACAGCTGCTTAACGACAATTTGCGCAGTCGGAAATTCGCAGAAGTACCGTTTTTCGACCAGAAAAAGGTTGTCGCTCTCCTGGATAATCTGCCTCAGATGAACGAAAGCGAGCGCGCAGCTCTCGATCCCGTGCTGATGATGACCGTCTCGTCCGCTTGCATCCAAGACCGTTTCAACCTGTAGGGGCGACGTCATGCGTCGCCCGGCTTAATATCTCACAGCGCCTTGCCGACTGCCATTGGCAATATCAGCTAAGATGACAAACCAGATGAATGCCATGCCCGACCAACGCAGTTTTCTCGAAGTTTTCGCAGGTGTCGTTGAAAAACACCGAGAGAAAGACGCGATTGTCACAGATGGCAGGCACAAAATTACATACGGTCAGCTTTTCAGCAAAGCCTGCCGGATCGCGCAACAGCTTGCAGAAAATAAGGGCATAGACGGTGTCAAGGGGATCGCCGATCAAGAGATGATAGGCATCGGCATCAGCAAATCCGCCGACTACATCGCCGCGATGCTGGGTATCTGGCTGGCTGGCGGAGCCTTTGTTCCTATTGATCCGGCACTGCCGAAGGAACGCACGCGTTACATCGTCAACCAGCTAAAGATGCGCATCGCCGTTGTAAAAGACGCCTCATCAAGCGCCCTCTCAGACCTTGGCGTGCAGCTTTCGGCAGTAAATGACGAGTGGAGCGATGATGGGTGTTTTACCGCCCTGCCGAAAGAAGCGTTTGAAACACCGTCCGAACAGCTCGCCTACATCATCTTCACCTCTGGTTCCACAGGCCGACCTAAAGGCGTCATGGTGCCACACGCCGGGATTTGGAATTTTCTCAAAGCCCAGATCGAAGCCTTCAAATACAGCGAAAAGAGCAATGCTCTCTTTGTTCTTTCGACCAATTTCGATGCCTCCATTTCCGACATAGGATGCGCTCTTTTGGCTGGTTCAACATTGTTCATCGAACCGCCGGGCTTGCTGGCTCCAGGTCCGCATTTTTTGGATCTTGTGAAAGAGAGAAAAATCACACACATGGATGTTCCACCGTCCCTTTTGAAGACCATTCCCAGCGAGCAGGCACCCGATTCGCTGGAAACAATCGTTATAGGCGGCGAGGCATGCGCACCGGATGTGGTGCGGACATGGGCAAGAAAATGCCTTGTGGTGAACGTCTACGGACCCACTGAAGCCACCGTTTGCACAAGTCTTGGTGCCTGCGACCCCGAAACGTGGGAACGTCCGTTGATCGGTCAACCCATTGCCAATGTGGAATACTACTTGCTTGATGAAGAGCAAAAACCAGTGGCACCTGACACCCCGGGAGAACTTTATATAGGCGGCATCTCGCTTGCACAGGGCTATGTCGGAGAGTTCGAGTTGACCTCCGCAAAGTTCGTCACTTGGAATGGAAAACGACTTTATAGAACCGGAGATCGTGTCGTCCATCGCAGTGACGGAGAGTACCAGTTTATCGGCAGAGTAGATCGCCAGTTCAAACTGCGAGGCATACTCGTGGAACCTGAAGAAATAGAATCTCGACTGGCGGCGCATCCGGGAGTCGCCCGCGCTGGTGTCTTAAAACGCCCACTGCGTGCCGGTCTCCCCGGAGACAAACTGATAGCATTCGTTCAGCCAAGAGAAGGAAGTCAGCTCGACGCCACCGAATTGAAGCGCCAACTGTCCAAGTGCCTGCCACCATGGATGATACCGCAGCTTTTCGAAATCGTAGAAAAAATACCCCTGACTGTTACTGGAAAAGTAGACCTCTCCCGGCTTCGTGAAATACCACTTCAAGCAGCTCCAGCAGCCACATCTGTTCAAGCCGTGACAGCGACCGAGAAAACCCTAGTCGAAGTATGGCAGAAGGTCTTGGGCGTCGAGTCCATTGGTATTCACGATCACTTCTTCGAGCTGGGTGGAGATTCGCTCAATGTAATTGAAGTCGTGCTGGCCGCGCACATCCGTGGGCTGACAATCAGTCCCGACATGCTTGTTGCTCACCCTACCGTAAGCGACCTCAGCCAGGCAGTCGACCAAACGCTGAACGCAGAAAGCAACGGATCGAAAACATCTCAGAACGCATTGGACAGCGATTTTTTGCGCCAGGACGTCGCTCTTGACAGATCGCTGCTCGAACTAATTGAGAGAAGAACCAAGCCTGTTTTCGACAATCGAGCGATTTTGAAAAACGTGTTAATGACCGGAACCACAGGTTTTCTTGGCAGCAGGCTGCTACACCAGCTTCTACGAGTCACGGACGCCAAGTTTCACTGCCTGGTTCGCGCTCCCCGCTCATCTGAAGGTCTGCTGCGCATAAAAAATTCAATGGCAACGCACGGACTTACACTCGACGCGAAGGACGAAGAGCGTATTATCGTTTACCCCAGTGACCTGACAAAGCCTGGCTTCGGACTTCATGATTGGCATCGCCTGACACTAACAATCGACACTGTTTTTCATTCGGCAGCCACTGTCAACATGGTGAAGGACTACTTCGACCTTCGCCCCGCCAATGTCCTTGGAACCCGCGAAATAGCCAGGTTTATGCTGGAAGGCGCGCGAAAACATTTGCATTATGCATCTACATTGTCCGTTTTCGTTGCCACCAATCACAATACCGGCGTTGCCAGAGAAAACGATTATCTCGAGCGAGAAACGACAGTATACGGCGGCTATGCGCAAACGAAATTCGCAAGCGAGTTGCTGCTCCGTTCAATAGCTGAAAAAACTGGTCCTATCTCGTTTTACCGCTTCGGCTTACTGACAGGCGACACAAATACTGGCAGAGCTGCGAAAGACGATTTTCTGAATATGTTTGCCCGAGGAATTTCTGCCTTGGGTTGCGTGCCCGAATGCAACGCGGACATGAGTGTAGACATTACACCAGTCGATTACGCATCGACTGCAATGGCTCATATTGCGGTTTCCGACACGCACGCGGGAAATGCAGGTACATATCACATCGCCAATGAACATAGTTTGACTCTTCAGAACTTGTTGGTTTCCATGAAAAATCTCAACCTCAATGTGGAGACTCTTCCGCCAACGGAGTTTCTCTCAAGACTTCAATGCAAAACAAACAAGCTTAGCCCTGAAGAATCCGCAGCTTGTCTAGCTTTATGCAGAGCGCTGGACGGTGATGAAAGCTTCACTCAGTTCCGCACAATGGACTTGTTCCAGGCAACAAATATTTCTTTCGATTGCACGAACACCAAAAAAGCACTCGCCGGGACATCGATTCAATGCCCCAAACCAACAACCGAATTGATTGAACGCTATTTGCGCCAGGCTATAGCTCGACCGCCGACACAGCCTTATTAGTGGGCTAGCAAACCACAAGCCCGCTTGACAACAACACAAGGACACGGCAACAGCCGTCATTGGTGCTTGCGCTAAGTGCGCCAGTTACAATCAAAATCCGCGTCTGGCGCAGCTGAAGAACCTGAAATGATTACAGAAAAGGCTTCTTGACCAAGAAGACAGTTTAGCCATACGGCCAGACTATTGTTTTTCTAGTTGTGTCTGAGTGACAGTTTTCCTAGGCTGCCATTATCCTCTTTTTCCTCTGTTGCATCCGACCTACAGTTCCGAAAACCACTCACCCTCTTTCTGAAGAGATTTCAGTAGCTCACCAAGTGAGCGACGAGGCGGGCCGAGTGTTTTGGCGGGTTGCTGTGACGAGGCAAGAGGTCTCACAACGCGGCACTGTCCTGCTCGCGTTGTTCCCTCTGGCTGCAATTACGCAGTC
>JAYRNY010000114.1:0-3696 GCA_041911975.1 bacterium
ACAAGTTCGCGCTTGAGCTGGGCGTTTCGAAGAAATACCTCTAATTCGAAAAAAACAATTCACCCAAAAAGTGTTTGAGGGACCGATTACTCAGTCCCTCTAGAAAGCAGATTGCTAGCCGCTATCGATTTAAAAGTTGATTGTTTGCTTGATTAGCAGTACCCCCAATTGAATCGTTCCGACTAAACGCAGCTACCTGATCACCCCAATCAGGTTGTCATTCCATAGAGTCTGAGTTTCATAAGAAGCTCGATTCTAGAACTAAAGAACGCCGACACCCCTTCGGCTGAACTTTTGTTTTTCGAACCATCCTCCATCGTTTGACATACGCATCTATACGGCTCCAAAATTTCCTGGACACCTTTTCCAAAAATAAGCTGCGTTTAATCTTCAATGCCGGAAAACCCACCAACTTCAGATCCTTACTTCT
Organism: bacterium; assembly: GCA_041911975.1. GTDB lineage: Bacteria > Cyanobacteriota > Vampirovibrionia > Obscuribacterales > Obscuribacteraceae > QKMZ01. Next base: position 431 of record JAYRNY010000114.1, read on the forward strand.
TTATGGACTTAGCCTTGAAACAAGCCAGGCAGTCCGAGGAAGACGTGCCTGTGGGGGCTGTAATCGTCCGGGACGGGTCCGTCATCGCTGTAGGGGTGAATGAGAGGGAGCGCACCCTGGACCCGGCAGGGCACGCAGAAATCGTCGCGATGAGAAAGGCAGCTCAGAATTTGAAAAACTGGCGCCTGACCGGTTGCCAAATTTATGTCACCCTGGAGCCCTGCGCCATGTGCGCCGAGGCGCTTATACAGGCACGGATAGAAACCATCATCTTCGGCGCCTACGACCCACGCTCGGGCGCCTGTGGCTCGCAGTTCAATCTCTTTGTAGAAGGGCGTCCCTATCCCATGCCGGAAATCGTAGGCGGCATTATGGAAGCCGAGTGCAAGCAATTGCTGCAGGAGTTTTTCCGAAACCGGGAAAACCAATAGGGGCGGCATTCATGCTGCCGGCGAGACGCCGGCGCTCCCAGACCCTTCGTTCACAGGATACTTTCACAAAATCGCTGTAGAGTAGTTCTGTAACCCTTATTGCATTCGACGAGCCTTGAAAAGCGCTATCGCCGCCACTGCTAATTCAGCGCGCCGCCATTGGTCAATGGTTGCTTGCTCGGTTCTGGTCGCAATGCCGGCTATGTTTCCAGCCTGTTTTGCGAACACTGTGATGCCCACCAAGCTCGAGACTGAGCGTGCGGATGCGCAAAAACGCGCCGACCAGTTTTTCAATCGAAAGACAAAAACCCAGGCGGATAAGGCTCTTCTGTATCTACAAAAATACAGACCTGATCTGGCGATTGGCATTTACACACGGGCGCTGATCACGGCAGCCAAAGCGGATCTGTCAAAGAAAGAAAACCGCCAGAAGGTCGCACGCCTGCTCACTTTGATCGGGCGCTCTTTCAAACTCGATGAGAACGATATCGTCTCATGCTCGCTCTACCGCACTGCGCGCAAGTTTGATCCCGATGACACAACCAACAAAGCTTTTCTCCTGGAGTCGCTGATACCTACCGCGCAATTCGAAGAAGCGCTGAAATTGAGCAAGGAGCTGGACGCAATAAAAGGCGACAATGCGACAATCCTGCGCGCACTTTCGAATCAAGCTCTCTATCTCGAAGACTACGAGGCCTGCAACATCTATCTCGCAAGAGCGCTTTCGGACAAAACCGATCCGCTGCGGTACATAAGTTACAGGCTGCTTGCCCAGTGCCGCATTCGTCAGGGCATCGAAGACCAGGTTGCGGAGCTGTTCAAAAAATCGGCAGAAGCAGCAGAAAGTCCTTACGAGCAGGAGCTTGCCTATGGCAGCAGTGATCTGGCAGCCGCTAATCCAGCAGACGCAGAGGAGCATTTTCAGCGGGCTTCGCGCATGCTGCCGGAGGACATTGCCTGGCAAAGCGGTCGAGCGCAAGCGATATGCACGATGCCGAACCGGCAGAACGACGCCCTGGACGAGGCAATCGCGGCAGTTCAAAAGCGCCGACTCACCAATCGCTCCATGACATTGCTGGCCAATGCACTGCAAGGACACAATCAGCCAAAGGATGCGGACAAGTGTTTAGCGAGGCTCAAATCGCTAAAGCCCTGGAGTTGGCACCCATTTCTTGCCGCAGGAAGGATGGTGCGCAGCCGGGGCGACAATGCGGGGGCGCGCAAAGAACTAGCCGAAGCGCAGCGCATCAACCCGAAGAGCGGCGCCACGGCGCTGGAAGTAGCCGCCTCATACCAGTGCGAAGGCAACCTCAAAGAAGCCATGAATGTCTGCAAGAAGAAGCTTGTAGACTGCCCGAAAAGCGGTCAACTCTGGATAAAACGCGGACAAATTGGACTGGCTTTGAAAGACTTCGCAGACTCGAAAGAGTCTTACGAGCGCGCCCTGGGCCTGATTCCCAGCCAAAATTCCCTCAACGTCGTCTGGAAAAACGAAGCGGCCACCTCGCATGCCGGGCTGGGAACGCTCGCCTACATAGCCGGCGACAAAGACAAAGCCATCAAAGAAGCCCGCCAGTTCAATGAATTGAAGTTCATCCCTGTACTGCCGCCCTGGCTCACAATACTCGTCTTGAGACCGAACAGAATCAGTTTTAAACCGACCGATTCCAAGAAAGAAACAGAGGCCAACAACCACACCGTACTTGCCGACATGCTGCTAGAAACCCGCGAGCTGAAAAGCTGTGTGGAGGAATATGCGAAAGCTGTCGAACTTAATCCCTCAGATGTCGATCTGCACAGCTATTATTTAAATGCACTGGTGGAGAATAACAACTGGGTCGAGGCAGCAAAAGAAGACGTAGTCTTATCGAGCAAACTTGTTGGGCGTACAGCAGACCACGTTGCGAAATGGGCCAAGGACAAGAGCGCTAAAAAAGATTCTAAGAAAGGCACCGGGACTGCCCCGCAAGGACAGAAGAATGGTCAAGGCAGTTGACGAAATCTGCGCAAACTGCGGTAAGGCACAACCGAAAAAAGGCTCGCTGACTCAGTGGATTGGCCTGAGCGATTGCTGCCGTTGTGCGGTTCTTGAAGAAACGCAAGCGGCCAAGAAAAGCAGCGGTGAAAACTTCGGCGGGCAAGGGTCACCGAGTGCTGGTGAGAACAAGGATGCAATTTGCCAGGAGTGCGGCAAGCATTTAAAGCGCAGCACAGGATCGCTCACGCAGTGGGTGTTTCGGCAAGACACATGCGAGTGCAAGAAAAAAGGCGATGTAGCAAAATCGGAAAAACCGAAGACGGAAGATGATACCGAATCCGAATTGCATCTCAATGACAGCAACGGAAGCAGCTTCGCAGAGCCTTCAATCGAGATTGCGGACGACGGAGGTGACACAACACAGCCCGATCAGTCCCGTCAATTTGATCAGTCAGATCAATCCATTCGAACTCCCTTTGATTCAGAGCCGAAAGCGGCGGGACAATTAATTGCCCGTCACTATGAGGTACTAAGCTGCCTGGGAGAAGGCGGCACCAGTATAGTCTACAAAGCTCGCCACCAGTACATGGAGCGGGTTGCGGCAATAAAAGTTTTGTCCCCCGATCGAATTCCAGACGCCAAAACGGTCCAGCGCTTTCAACAGGAAGCCCGCTCCGTAAGCCGCCTGAAGCATCCCAACATTGTCGATGTTCTCGAATTCGGTGTTGACGATAACAAACAGCCGTATCTGATCATGGACTATTTGGAGGGCGTATCTCTCTTTGCCGCCGTCGAAAAGGACGGTCCAATGAAGCCTTCCCGCGCCGCTGTTCTCTTTTTGCAAATGGCAGACGCCT
>JAYRNY010000115.1:0-2667 GCA_041911975.1 bacterium
TCTCGTCTCCGGAAATTCGTGTAAGAACAGATAAATATAACTTACGAGCGTAAATCCGTCTTTATAGATGGATAGGTGGTTCGATTCAGGCGCAGAAGTTTGACCGTGGACGGTCAAACTTCCAAATCCGCCTTTTGCGCAACAAGACTCTTGACAAGCTCATTCAAGCGTGTCGTCAAGCTCCTTCTGGTGGCTCCGCAAATCCATGATTTGCCCTTTGCCTCTGTACTTGAGAGTAGCCTGGCGCAGCAAGTATTCAATCTGTCCGTTAACGCTGCGCATCTCCTGCTGCGCCCATGACTCGATCTCGTCGTAGAGATCTTGTTCGATTCGCAAAAGAAATGATTTGCGTGCCACAAGAACTGTCCTTCTGGTTCGTTAATACAGAGTGCCCGTGTTGACAACGGGTTGAGCTTGCGTGTCACTGCACAAGACAACTAAAAGATTGCTGACCATAGCAGCCCTGCGTTCGTCATCAAGACTGATAACCTGTGCATCAGTCAGCTCTTTGAGTGCATCAGAGACAATGTTCACCGCACCACTTACGATGGCACGTCTTGCCGAGATGACTGCTTCAGCCTGCTGCCGTTTGAGCATGGCCATGGCAATCTCAGGAGCATATGCCAGGTGAGCGATGCGCGCTTCCTGCACGGCGATGCCTGCGGTTGAAAGTCGCTGATTGAGCTCGTCTTGGAGCGTACGCGATACTTCATCAATGCTGCTTCTCAACGTGTGCTCCTCACTGTCACTGTCGTAAGCGTACATATTTGCGAGGTGACGAACAGCCGCCTCGCTCTGAATCTTGACGAAAAGCTGATAATTGTCGACATCGAAGATCGCCTTGGACGGCTCAGCAACATGCCAAACGATGACGGCACCTATTTCTATGGGATTACCCCGCTTATCGTTTACTTTCAAGATATCGCTGTGCAAATTCTGCAGACGCAAGCTGATCCTTCTTCTCGAGCAAAATGGATTGACGAGGACGAGTCCGTTTTGCTTGACCGTGCCGCTGTAACTTCCAACAAACACGAGAACCATCGAATCGTTCGGCTGGATAACGCAGAACCCTTTCAGCAAGTAACTCGATGCCAGAAAAATACCGAAGGGCAAGATCAATTGACCGGGATCTTTGGTCCAGTGCTCTCCCAGCGCAACAAAAATAGAACCCATAGATACAAGGCTGAAAAGAAGGATCGACAGAAGCGCAAAGAGACCAATCCAGGCAGCAATTCCGTTTAGGTGCCAGTGGAGCTTTTCTGTAGTCATTGTTGGGGTCCTCACCATGGGCGTTTACAATTCTGCTATTGAAACGCTAGCACTATGATATCAAACTGCTATCAGGCGGGCAATAAATCCACAATGCCGCCGCCAGCAGCGCTTTGCCGCACAGGCGCTGAAAAACAGCAATAAATGAAACCAACCTAGAAGTTTGACTGTGGACAGTCAAACTTCTAGAAGTCCGGCAGTCAAGCGGACAAAGTCCCCGCGCAGAGCCCCTTTAGGAATACTTAGACAATGCTAAAATCTGGCGTTGATGTTACGTTTCAATTGCCAGGGAGAATTCCAAATTGCCCGGCTCATCAAAGTCTGAAAACACTGGTCAACTTAAAAGACGCGACCTTCTTTCCGGTCTGGCCGGTGCTCTTATTGTCTCTGCTGCCGGCAATGCCTCGGCAGAAGCCAAGTCTGAGAAGAAGTCCGCGACAAAGAGAATCCGGTCCGGTTCTGACCATGAAGCCGGCAATGCCGATCAAAAAGACAACAACGGCAAGGACTCAATGGTAAAAATCGTCAAACCCAGGCATCTGGTCAAAGGCGACACGGTAGGCATAGTAGCGCCGGCCAGTCCGCTCGAAAATGAATCCGAAATTGAATACACCTATCAATGGCTGAAAAAAATCGGCTTGAAGTACAAAGTCGGCAAACATGTATTTGACAGCTACAGCGATTTTGCCGGCAGAGACGAAAATCGAATTGCCGATTTCAATGCCATGTGGGCCGACCCGGAAGTCAAAGCAGTCATGCCCATGCGCGGTGGAAACGGCGCAGCCAGGCTTCTTAACGGCATTGACTATGATCTGATTGCCAAAAACCCGAAAATAATTGTCGGCTATTCAGACATCACATCATTTCTTATCGCGATCCATCAAAAGACAGGTCTTGTCACATTTCACGGACCAATGATGGGTGGATTTTTCGAAGGATCCTACACTTACCACAACTATTTGAAAGCAGTGATGAACAACAAACCTCTGGGTCTCATCACCGACAAGGAAGACAAAGAATTGTGGAATCCCGAAGGTCCACCGACCCGCTTTGTCATATCCAAAGGCAAAGCGCGCGGTAGGTTGACCGGCGGCTGCATGACGCTTATCCGGCAGCTCATGGGCACGCCCTACGAAATAGAGACAGAAGGAAAAATTCTCTTTATAGAGGATCTGGAAGCTGAACCGCACGAAATCGACCGCATGCTCTACCAGCTTCACCTGGCCGGCAAATTGGACAGAGCAGCCGGCATCGTTGTCGGTGAATGCACGAACTGTGCACCCGGAGAAAGCGGCAGAAATCATTTTCCGCTCAATTTCAGCCTCGATAGAATTCTCGAACAGCGGCTTTCCGGTCTGGGCATCCCGGTTGTGTATGGTCTGCGCTTCGGGCACAGCA
>JAYRNY010000116.1:0-7721 GCA_041911975.1 bacterium
AGACGTCAAGCGATTTATGGAAACCCTCGGTATGCGAATCTCTACTCCAAAAGCGCCCAGGCGAAAGGGTGCATTGGGAGCGCTTCTATCGTTGTCATGCATACTAAGTTGTGTGCCGGGATTTTTGGCCTCGGCGCCGGTTTTTGCCCAGAGCACCAATTCGCCGGCCAGTCAGCCTCAGACCGCGGCGCCGAAGCCTGCAGACGGCTGGCAAAATGCGGATTCGGGCACGAATACAAACGCAAGTACAAATGCAAATCAGAGCGCAGGCTCAAGTCAAAATCCCAACGGAAACATCAATCCGCAGGATCCAACCTCGGGAAATGATGGTTTGCCCAGTGGCGCTCCGGTTGGTTCCGAGCTGAATTATGGAAACACAGGCGGGGCTTCCTCTCCAAATGAGCTCAATTGGTCTCCGCTTTCACCTTTCTTTCGCAAGAAAGAGACGGACGTGATCGAGGGTCAGTCCACAGATTTTAGAAACAAGTATCTGGTGGGCGAAGCCATTGAATTGAGATTGCCCTCTCCCAAGGAGATGATTCCCCTGGGCGGGCGGCTGCCGGCTATTCGCCTGGAGGCGAGCTACACTCAGCCGGTGAATTTGAAAGATGTGCTGCATTATGCCATCGACAATAACCTGGATATTCGCATTCAACAAGAACAGGTAAACACCGAGAAGTGGAAGCTGGGACAGCAGATGGCGCGCTACTTGCCTGATACGGTAATGGACTACCAGTCTCAGTACTTGCAAGGTTCGCAATTGCTCGGCGGCACGATTCCAATTACGTTTGCTACGCCAAACGTCTTGACTCATGCTGGTTTTCGCTATTACGGATTTCGCGGCGGGCTGGTTACGTTCAGCACACTTGCGCAGCTGCATAATTTCAAGGCCTCCAAGCAGCAGCTGAAAGCCAGTGTTAATGACACACTTATGGAAGTGACACGCCAGTACTACAACATGATTCGCAATCAGGCACTTCTGCAGATTCAAACTCGGGCTGTCGAAGTTTCCAAAGCGCAAGTCACGCTCAACCAGCAATTGCAGAGAGCCGGCACCGGAACTAAGTTTCAAGTACTGCAGGCCGAAACACAGTTGGCGCGCGATGAGCAAAACTTGCTTACGCAACAAGTAGAACTCAGGCGCACTGCAATACGTCTGGCTGTATCGTTAAACCTCAATTCCAATGTCAATCTCCTGTCGCTCGAACCAGAAGTTAGAAAGGTGCGTTTGGTAGATCAAAATATCGATATCAATCGCCTTATCGCCATGACTATTTTGAATCGGCCCGAATTGAGGCAATTCGAAGAACTGCGCCTGGCTGCCAGACGGCAGGTGCAAGTAGCCGCTGCGCCTCTTTATCCGCGCTTTTCCTTTTTCGGAACAATAACTGGCAGTGGTCAGACACTGAGCCAGAAATATGCCTTCGTGCCTGGATCTTATCGCGATGTGCCAGTGACTGGAACGCCCCCTCAAGGTACTGTCATCGACGTCACGCAGGGCAATGGAAATAACCCCACCGGCAATATCAACACATTCGTAAACCCCCTTCTCAACAAGACTTTGACTCAGGCAGGCGAAGTTTTCACGCCGCCCAAATTCCTTTCCAGGCAAATCAGACCGTCTTATGCAATTGGTTTTCTTTTGGATTGGAACTATGAAGGTATGGGACTGCCGACAGTGGCAGGCGTCGGCGCTCAAAAGGCGCAAGCCCGGCAGGCGCTCTTGCGGTCGAATCAGACCTTGATAAACGTTTTGCAGGAAGTTCGTGACGCTTACCTGACAAGCCAAACCGCCGAAAGGCAGATTGAGGTGGCCACAAAGGGAGTATTATCGGCTGCAGAGGAATTGAGACTTGCCCGAGTTCGGCTGGCCAATGGGGTGGGTACCAACATCGACGTCATTAATGCCCAGCGCGATTTTACCCAGTCTCTTGTCACCAAAGCCGACGCGATCGTGGTTTTCAACATCGCTCAGGCGCAACTTTTGCGAAATATGGGTTTAATATCAGTAGATAATTTGAGTTCTGGAAGACTTGTGACTCAATAACCGTTAGGCGACGCCAAATTATGGGCTTGATGTCACAGGGGGGAGAGTCTTTCCTAGCCGCTAGCTGCCCCCCGGAGTCCTAGGTCTATCGTGGGCTATTTTGAGGAGTGCTGCCCTTGGCGGACAAAAACCTCATAGGCATGGTCAGAGGATTGCTCAAACGCTCTCGCAGCGAGACCGGCGGTCCCAAACTGTTTCGCCTCAAAGAGACGAACCTGGTCCGTACTGACGACGAAACGACCGGTGAAGAGTCTGTAGCCCGCGAGCAAAGCTACACGGACTTGTGGCTTTCGGCACTCGACAATTCCACTGCCAAAGAGAAGAAACCGCGCCTGGCTGGTGCGGCAGCGGGCGGTGGCCGTCGCAGTACGTCCAACGCTGATATGAGTTTTACTGACATCTGGATGAAGTCCCTGGCACCGCCGCCAGAGGCGCCTTCTGAAGACGGTCATCCGGATCCGGCCCGGCTCAAAGAAGGGCAGGAGCTTAAGAGTGGCGACTACAAAGTGCTCTTCCAGGTGGATCGCCCGGGATTCGGCTCTGCATACCTGGCTTCCCATCAAGTCATGGATCCGGAAGGCAATATTTTGAAGAAAGTAGCTGTGCTCAAGAAGTATCAGTTGCTCGAGCCCAAAGACCCGGATATGCCTGATTCGGCCAGCCGCTTCATGAAGTACTGCAAGCGCTTGGCCAAGATCGATCACCCCAACATCGTTCCTGTTCTCGATTATTTCGTCGAAGATGACTATGGGTATCTGGTACACCAGTATTTGGAAGGATTCTCACTGAAGAAACAAATCAGGCAGCTAGGTCCGCTTGACGAAAAGACGGTTATTGGGCTGCTTTTGCAGATGAGCGACATGATCGGGCATCTGCATGATCAGCCATCGCCAGTGGTGCACGTTGATTTTACTCCGGACATCCTGCAGATGTGGCGCGGCAATACATTGAAGTTGATCGATCTGGGTCCGGACCCCAGCCGCGGTATCTTTGCCGCCCGCGCCGGTAAGAGCTATGTGAAGTATTTGGCTCCCGAGCGCGTCAATTCCAAGCCTGATGAGCGCACCAATATGTACTCGATGGGTGCCACTCTCTTCTTCCTTATCACCGGCCGTTCGCCCGTAAAAGGTGTAGAAGCGCTGCACCCGCGCTCATACAACAAGCGCGTCAGCCCGCAGTTGGACGCCATTATTGCTAGACTGACAGCGGCTGATTTCAGAGATCGTTATGCCAGCATCGCCGAGTTGAAAGACTGCGCATTTATGGCGCAACTTTTCTACGGCACGAAGTAACCGTTCAAAACAATAAGCGTTGCAGCGGTCTTTATTCGACGAGATAGATCTTGTTGGGCAGCTTTTCGCAATCTTGCGCATGCCCGCCCTGCAAGTCAGACCACTGGTCGCCGATATTGACGATAATGGTAAAACCCATTTTCTCCACCTCTGTGCGAAGCGGCACCTTAACTGCTTGTGCGCCGCCCTCATCGCCTTCCTTGCGCATCAAAAGACCGTCGTAACTAACGTCTCTTTTGATCAAATTGGCAATCGTATCGGCGCGCAGGCCTTCTCTCCTGCCGGTGATGAAGAAGATGGCAAAGCCGTTTTTCCTTGCCCATCGAAGGAATTCTGCCGTTTTCGGCAAAAGCGGTGCGTTTGCCGTCTTTATCCATGATTCGAAGGCGGGCCAGCTGAACTTGGGCGTCTTCTCGAAGTGAGGGCGGTTGTCGATGAGGGTTTCGTCCAGGTCCGACACAATTGCCGGTTTGCCTTTCGCGACACCTTTTTGCCTGTCGCTCAAGTACTTCTTGCAAGCCGCATAGGCGTCGTCTATCGCCTTTTCGGTTTCTTTCTTGTACTGGGGCGTTTTGCTGAAGTCTATACCTATTTGGTTGCCGAAGTCCTTTTCGTGGAGCGGGGGCGGCTTGAGGTCATCAGCCGGCAGCGCATAAGCCGACGGTAACACCGCAATGAGGCAGGCGATCGAAAGGAGAAAGCAAGTTATGGATGCTCGCAAGTGTGTTTCACCAGGAAAGAGCGTTTTATATTTTACGCGCCGCGCATGCTCACGCCACGACCCATTGCATAAGTTGTATGACCGATGCAGGTCTTTTCCTTGGTAGACGATTTGGTTACTTCAATGGTCCTGTTTTCCACAGACGCTTCAGCTTCTGTGCCGTCATAGTGGCCCCAGTAGGTGACGCCGACTTTGAACTTTTTGTCTTTGCGCTCGGGCAGGAAACGTTGCGGCTCAGCAATAGCTACAAGCAAGACCAGCGCGACTATTCCGCCGAATACATAGAAGAAATCCATGAATCTACCCCTTTTGTCTGGGTCTACCATCGCCCTCCCCAAAATTCAGGGAGGGAATTGCCCGTGCTTTCGGCATAAGGCAAGCGGTATGGTCTTCCTCTGGCTCTCCGCCGCCCTGGGCGCGCGGAAATCAAGTGGTTATAGATTAAATGAAACCTTCGGGGTTGTCCATGGGAAATGCCCCAATTTGACCGCCCGGGAGTTTAAAAAGTAGAAATAGTCGGCGTTTTCGGGCTTTTCTTGCAAAACTTTTAGAGAAACACAGCTTAATGCGGCTCCGTTAGAGCCGTTGGACGAAGCCGGTCCGCGTATTTTTGCTGAAACAAGCCAGGCGAAAGCCGGACGCGGGCTGCTGAACTCTCTGGTCTTCAAACCGGGGAAAATTCGAAAGTTTTCCCATTTATGAATGGAGCGCACCACAGGTAGTGACAGGCGAGAAAAATCGACTGAATGAAATCTATCCGTTGCTGGCGTCAGGCGAGGGCCTGTCGAAGCCGTGCAAATTGGCGATGATATCGAGAGCGACGCGGGCGGCATCGGCTGTTGGTATGGACAGTCCTGTGGACTCTACCTTTTGCAGGATAGTCAAGTAAACGTCGACATACTCTTCCGCCATTTCTTTTGACGACTTGTCCGTGTAAGGCATTGCCAACTCCTTTTAGAGCACTCGCGAGGTGAAGAAAGATCATACTCAATCGCTGAGGCGCGAATGTTAGAAATGCCGGTCCAGGAAACATACTGACAATGAAAAACGGCGCGACCGTGAGATGTGGCCACGCCGTTTAAGATAATTGCCGGAGGGATCTGCCGGGCAATTGCCGCTTTATTGCTTGATCAGGTCTGCCAGTTCGCTGTACATACCTGCAATCTGAGCGGCAACGATCGCCGAAGAATTTTCTTCTTGCGAGTATCTTGTGAATTCTTCCGCTTTTCTCTCAAACATTCCGAGCAATCTTTGGTTGAAGTTGTGGATGTAATCGTTCATATGGCTGACTTTCTAGATATAGGCTGAGACGCGGTTGCTGCGGGTGAAGCCCCGCCGCTTGGCTGTTTTGTAATAGAAGAAGTTGAATTAATTCTGTCTCAAACGGATGTCAAGCTCAATAGGTTTTGAGCAAGTTTCCATTATTTCTAAGAAAGTTTAATCAATTTTGGTATATGTTTTCGATATTCAAGGTGGTGTCGCGGATGGTATTGCCGTACTCGTTTGGATTTGGACTCGACCAAAAATGCAGAAGATTTGACCTTCTCTTAACCAGTGTAAAGCCGCATGTAAAGCGAATCTTTGCATTATCAGAATGTGCAGTTTTTGAGTGGTATCAAACCCGGTGACAGCTTTTTTTCCTAGCTCAAATAAAAGTACGGCATTTTTCTCTGCAACCTCCCGCGGTATCACCGAAAGACAGGAAAACACACCACGCAAACGATGAATCCGGCCCCAAACGGGAATTTCACGAGCAAGTCCAAAACAAAAGTCGAGAGCTTTCGCCCTCGACCCTTTGTTGTATTCAGGATATAAGATCGATTAGCGCTTGCGGCCTTTCGATGATTTGCTGGTCTTCTTGGCAGACTTCATAGCCGGCTTGGAAGAAGATTTGCTTTGGGTGGCAAACTGCTTTTGGCGCATGCTGCCGTTGACGATGTCCTTGAGCTCTTGTCCGGCTCTGAAAGCAGGAACGCGGCTGGAAGGAATGCGCAACGGAGCGAGAGTTCTGGGGTTACGACCAGTTCTGGCTTGGCGGTTGCGTCTTTCAAACGTACCGAAACCTACCAACGTAACTTTTTCGCCCTTGCTGATAGCACCGGTTATGGTGTGCAGGAAAGTCGATATAGTTTCGCTGACAATGGTCTTGGGTTGTCCGGTAAGCTCAGCAATTTCGCTGATCAGCTCAGCACGGTTCATTCGATATCCTCCTAAAAATGAAAAACCCAGTTTTTGGCTTCCAAGCTGCGGATGTTATCACCCGCTAATACGTAAAACAACCCATGCAGAGCCAAAATCTTTCGGATGCTGCGCGTTTCGCATTCTGGAGAATGCCCTGAAAGTATTGCCGACCAAGGAGTTTCGGTCGCAAATGCTAATCTCATTTTTTATCTTCTGTGGATACGGCGATCTTTTAGATAGGGTGTCGGCGAGCCGTCAACAAGTTAAGATAGGACTAGAAGAGTAGTCGATATATGGTTCATTCGCAGTTCGCTTATCAGCCAACATTGCGCCAATTGCTCAGTTCTGAGGCGTTCGCCGAAGCACAGGTACTTTGCGCTGATGACAAAATCGACATGGCGGTCACTCAGGTGATTTCGAATCTGACCTCGCCGTTTCGCTCGGGAAGCTTGCTGGTCAATAAGATCGAGGCTTTTGAAGGCAAGGAATTGAAGAATGTGGCCGACCTCTCGGCCTTTGTTGTGATCAAGTCGATTGCCGATTCCACTGTTCGCCCGGCCCGAGCCTCGCGCGGGGCGGGCGGCGCGGAGCCCGTTGCCAAGCTGGTCGTTCCTGCCCTTGCGCCTGCACCCAATTACGATGCTGCATTAAAACAGTTGCTCCGGGTTTGCCAGGAAGTGCATGTTCCTTTGATAAGCATGCCTGGCTTTGGAGATCTGGCCCAAATTGCCGACGAAGTCCGCTTTACTTTCCTCCGGCAGTTGAAGCTCAATAGCACGAGGCTGCATACCTTTTTGATGAATCTGGTCGTGGAGGAAGGCCTGGAGGGTCTGGTCGAGGAGGTTTCCAATCAGCTCAATCGACCGCTGAGCATTGAGTCCGCCCAATTTTCGCTCATGGCATCCAAGAACATGGGCCCCACACCCGCCAGCCAGCAGCGCAGCATGGCTGACGAGGTTCATAAAACAGTGCGCAAACAGCTCAAAGTTTCCGACGCGAATGACGGCAAAGACTGGATAATTCCGACCCTGAAGGTGGGTAAGCGCCTGGTCGCTCCGATTATGCTGGGCGAGAACATCGTCGGCTACATCTCTTCAATGGTCAGGCCCAACGACGATACGGAAGCCATCGCCGAGCTTTTGCGACCGGCGGCGCTGGCGGCGATGATTGAATTTCACCAGAACCGGCAAACAGGACCAATGTTTGCCGCCACACAAAAAAGTTTGCTCAAAGACCTGCTTCTGGGCGGTTCTCTGGCTGCTTCCGACCAGGAACGCATGGACCAGCATTATGGTTTTGACCTGGCTGACGGCATTCTTGTTTTCGCCGCCAGCGCCCTCAATCCCCAGGGGCAGCCTCTTGCGGTTGATGGATTGGCGGAAAACTTCGGTGTCCTGACCGAGCTGGAGGGCACGGCAACGGTCGTAGTGCCTTACCTGACCAAGTCGGGCAAGACCTGGCAACAGGTAGCCGAGACTCT
>JAYRNY010000117.1:0-5474 GCA_041911975.1 bacterium
CGAATCTGGATAACCAACGAAATCATTCACAATCCGGTCGTCAATCAAAATTTGCGTCAGATGAATATCGATTTTGTCGCTGTAAAACCTGACGGCAGCAAAGATTTCTCGCCGGTGATGGAGGGCGAAGTCGTAATCTTGCCGGCCTTCGGAGCGTCTGTCGAAGAGATGGAGTTGCTTGAGTCGAAAAAGTGCGAGATTGTCGACACCACTTGTCCCTGGGTTTCCAGAGTCTGGAACCGCGTGGTTAAGTACGAGCAGGGCAAATTCACTGCCATCATTCACGGCAAGTACAATCACGAAGAGACGATCGCCACGTCATCCAGAGCGCGCCACTATTTGATCGTGCAGAACCTCTCGGAAGCGACCTGGGTGTCTGAATATATTTTGAAGGGCGGCAAGAAGGAAGACTTTCTTAACCGATTCCACTCGGCCCATTCCATAGGTTTCGATCCGGAAATTCACCTGGAGCGCATCGGTGTAGCCAATCAAACCACTATGCTCAAAGGAGAGACTGAGCAAATAGGAAAGTTGTTCGAGCGGACCATGATGACAAAGTATGGTCCGGAAAAACTCGACGAGCATTTTCTCAGCCCCGGTGACACCATATGCGATGCCACGCAGGAGCGCCAGGACGCCATGCTCAATCTGGTGGAAGAGAAGCTCGATCTGGTGTTGGTAATCGGCGGCTTCAATTCTTCCAATACCGGACACTTGCATGAGATTGCCACTCATAAGGACATCCGGTCATATCATATTGATGGACCCTCTTGCATTGGTCCGGGCAATCAGATCAAACATAAACTGCAAAATTCAAGCGAATGCATAATTGAAGCGAACTGGCTTCCTGAGGGCGATCTCACCGTCGGTGTGACGGCCGGTGCGTCCACTCCGGATCAAGTGGTGGCGGAAGTTTTAGAAGCCGTGTTCGCGTTGCGCGGAGGCGGGAAGTGAAGTCTCAAGCGATTGCCGAAAATCTCGACTCGGCTCCTTTCATGCAAGCATTGCGCCGCCAGAAAACGGACTATACCCCTGTCTGGCTGATGCGGCAGGCGGGCCGCTTCATGCCCGAGTATCGAGAATTGAGAGCGAAATCCGGTTTTCTCGAACTCTGTCACAACAGCCAGCTGTGCGCCGAGGTCACCGTCATGGCCGTCAATCTTCTTAAGGTAGACGCAGCAATTATTTTTTCGGACATACTTTTGCCTCTCGATTCCCTCGGTTGCGGTCTGGAGTTTGTCAAAGGCGATGGTCCAGTCATCCACAATCCGATAAGGACTGCAGAAGATGTGGAAAGGCTGCCCGAAATTGACTGTAAGGATAGCCTCAGTTATGTTCTTCAAGCCGTTAAGACGGCAAGGAAAGAGTTGCCGGAAAACATTCCCTTGATTGGATTTGCCGGAGCACCATTCACACTGGCGTCATATCTCATCGAAGGGGGTTCTTCACGCAACTTCGAAAAAACAAAGCGCTTCATGTACACTGAGCGGCGCGCCTGGGATATGCTCATGCAGCACCTTTCTGCAGTCGTCAGCGATCACTTGAACAATCAAATCGAAGTCGGCGCTCAAGCCGTGCAGATTTTCGACAGCTGGATCGGCTGCCTCGGACAGTCCGACTATACTGAATTTGTCTTGCCGCATGTAGCGCGCACCATATCCGGTATCAAGGCCGGCACTCCCGTCATTCACTTCGGCACCGGCACAGCAGCACTGCTTTCATTAATGAAGCAGGCTGGCGGCGATGTTATTGGCGTCGACTGGAGAATCGAGCTCGGTGCTGCCTGGGAGCAAATAGGCTACGACAGGGCAGTTCAGGGCAATCTCGATCCAGTTGTCCTTTTTGCAGGCAAGGATGAAATAAAAAGGCGGGTTGAGCAAATCCTTCGCCAGGCTGACGGCAGACCAGGCCATGTCTTCAATCTGGGCCACGGAGTGCTGCCCGAAACACCGTATGAAAACGTGAAGTATCTCGTGGATGTCGTCCACGAGCTTGGCAGCAAATGACGTCCAGGGCAAGAAAAGTAGTGATCATCGGCGGCGGCATCTCCGGTCTGTCCGCTGCTTTCAAATTGAGAGAATTGTGCGCTGAAGAACCGGTCCATCTGACTGTCCTAGAAGCATCGAGTCGATGGGGGGGGGTGATTGAGACTGAGACGGTCGATGACTGTCTTATAGAATGCGGCCCGGACAACATTCTCACGGCGAAACCGTGGGGTGTAGATCTGATGAAGTCACTGGGCATGCAAGACCGCATTTTGGAGACCAATACGGAATATCGTCGCGCATTCATTGCTGGCAGCGACTGCTTGCTGCCCATGCCGGAGGGATTTCGCCTGATTGCCCCTGATAGCATCGCTGCTCTTGCCGCATCTCCGTGTATGAGTTTTCCGGGCAAATTGCGCGCCGCTTTCGAGCCGTTTATCCCCAAGCATCATGCCATGGCCGCTGGAAAATTGCCGGACGATTTCGATGAAAGTCTTGCCAGCTTCGTCACTCGAAGACTGGGTAGGGAGACTCTGGACAAATTGGCGCAGCCGCTTTTTTCCGGCATCTATACTGCCGATCCGGAGACTCTCAGCATGCGTGCCACCATGCCTCAGTTTCTCGAATATGAGGCGCAATTCGGCAGTGTGATACGCGGACTGAAGGATCAAAAGCCTCTGGTAAATAACGGTCATAAAACCGAATCGGTGCGATACAGCATGTTTGTAGCGCCCAAAGAAGGAATGGCATCGCTCATCCATGAACTGAAATCTCAGCTGAATTCGAAGAATGTGTCGCTTGAAAGCGACACATTTGTTTCTTCTCTTTGTTACTTGAAAGAGAAAAAGCGGTGGCGCATCTCGGTAGCCGACGAGGCTGCGATGGAAGCAGATGCCGTATTGCTTTGCTTGCCCGCTTACGGCGCGGCCAGGTTGCTTAGAGAAAACGACGCTCTGGTTGCGGATCTTTTGAGTTCAATAAAATATGCTTCCTCAGCAGTCGTGAATTTTATTGTCGATCGTGAGAGTATTTTGCATAAACTGGACGGCTTTGGATTTGTGGTGCCTGCATTTTTGAACAAAAGCATTCTTGCCGCGGGATTTTCCAGCGTCAAATATAAAGGAAGAGCGCCGGACAATCTTGCCGTTTTGCGTGCATTTGTAGGCGGAGCATTGTTTTCCCATCTATTGGAACTTAGCGACAGTGAGATTCGCGATCGTGCTTTTGACGATTTGAGTTTCTACCTCTCAATAAGAACTCCCCGCAAAGGACCCGCCTTCAGGGAGGCGATTGTTACGCGCTGGCAGAATGCTATGCCGCAGTATGCGGTCGGACATAGAGGTACAGTCAAAGCAATTGAAGAAAGGATGAGCGAGCTGCCAGGGGCTTTCATTTGCGGGGGCGCATATGAGGGTGTCGGCATTCCGGACTGCATTCGCAATTCCGGGCAGGCTGCCGAGGCTGTTAAGAAATTCCTCCTTCAAATTAATGATTATTGAAGCGCCGCGGCTGGGCAAAGAACCATTGGTTCTATTTTTTCGGGAGCCGGTCAGCCAGGGAGAACCATGGACATCTATGGAAGCTATTGTCCGCAAAGACAAAAATGCCGCCAAAAGACCGCCCAAGCATAAAATCGCAACGGTAGACAGCGGCTGCAATCTGTGCGGTTCATACAGGCGCGTCCTGGTTACGACCGGCAAAGAACACGAATATACCAATACAACGGACGACATCTTCAACATCGTCGGCTGCACCGGTTGCCAGCTCGTCTACATGGACCCCAGACCGGACTTCCGCGAACTAGGAACAATTTATCCGCCCAACTATTATTCCTATAACCAGGACATTCTGCGGCGCAAAGCCAACCCGAAGTCCATTCTCAGCATTTTGCGCTACAAAGGCTTCCGAGCCAAAATTGAAAAATCGCTCAAGCTCGCTGGTTTGGAAGAGAAAGGCAATGTCAAGATTCTCGACATTGGTTGCGGTGACGGGCACCTGCTCAATCTCTATCGAGACGCGTATGGAGATAAGGTTGAAACCCATGGAGTCGACCTCAGTCTGGAAGCCGTGGTTTTGACCTCTGCCGCCGGTCATGTGACGTACAGAGGCCGCTTTGAAGATGCCGACATTGCGGATTGCACCTATGACCTGGTCGTTGCCAGCCACGTAATCGAGCATGTCAGCGATCCGGTCTGGTTTACAGAAAAGGTACTGCGAGTGCTCAAGCCTGGAGGAGTCTTCTGGTTTGAAACACCGAATATTGGCTCTATCGATGCGAAGTGGTTCAAAAACGGACACTGGGGCGGCTATCACTTTCCGCGCCACTGGTTTTTCTTCACGCCTGAAACAATAAAGCTTCTGGCAGAAAAGACCAGGTTTACGCTGGAGTCGATTGATTATGTGCCCAACGCGATTTTCTGGTTCTGGACATTTCACAGTCTCATGGTTTCGAAAAACGAAAAACTGAGATGGCTTGCCGATCTGCTTTTTCCTCCCATCGACTTTCAAAAGGATACGGTGGCGAATTTCCTGAGGATATGTCTATTTTCGATGGTCGATGTTTTGATAAAGCGTCGCACCGGGCAGACTTCAAATATGATTGTCGTATTTAGGAAGCCTCTGTTTTAATACGCCATATTTGACGTCGGAAAAAACACCAGCACCCAAATTGAGTGACTCGCTCCCGGCGTCCGGGGGCGAGACTTTGATCATGCCGGTCTGCCCATCGTGCGGCATGAAGATGATTTCCGGCGCTGTAAAATGCCCCAATGACGGCACGGAAATCGTTGCCAACTTCAAAGCCGGCGATCGCTTGAGCGATAAATATGAGTTTCTCGAAGCAATCGGATCGGGCGGCATGGGCATCATCTATAAGGCCAAGCATCTTGGGCTGAATAAGCTGGTGGCTATCAAGCTGTTGCATCCTTATCTTCTGAATTCGGAGACAGTCATGCGTTTTCAGAGGGAGGCGCGTACGGCAAGCGATCTGCGCCATCCAAATATGATTACCGTGCAGGATATAGGCACCACCGAAGACGGTCAGCCCTTTATGGTCATGGACTATGTGAGCGGGCAATCTTTGTCCGAATTGATCAAAGAAAAGGGGCGCCTTTCCGTAGAGGAAACGCTCGATATTTTTTTGCAGATTTGCAGCGGTCTTGCCTATGCTCACAAGCAAAACATTTTGCACAGAGATTTGAAGCCCAGCAATATTATGCTGATTAACGATGATCAGGCAGGCCGGCAAGCAAAAATTCTCGATTTCGGTATCGCCAAGGTTATTGAAGAAGGTGACAGGCAGGCGTCGACCTTGACCAAAACCGGAGATGTCTTCGGTAGCCCGCTTTATATGAGCCCGGAGCAGGGCGCCGGCGAAAAGTTGGACCGGCGTTCCGATATTTATTCGCTCGGTTGCATGCTCTTCGAATCATTGACGGGAACTACGCCCTTCATTGGAAAGACTATTATAGAAACGCTTATGCTTCATGC
>JAYRNY010000118.1:0-2053 GCA_041911975.1 bacterium
GAACATGACCCCAGAGCTTGCGCTTTACATCACTGGCATTGCCATACACAGATCAATCGCAAACCACTTTTAGCACAATTGAAGGCGCAACTCCACCTCATTCTCAGCATCAATGCACCGGTAGCTTCGCTTTTGGATCGACATAGGGACCTTCACTCTTGTCCAGCCTGAATTCTATGAAAGGATCATGCAATTCCTGATCCCTATCCGTCACCAACTGCGATACGTCGTGCAAGGCAATAGTGTTGTATATGGTATCAAGCGAAACAAACACCTCAGTAGAGTACAAATTTCTGAAGTATTCGCAGCACTTTTTATAGTCTTTCTCTTTGTAGTAAATCTTGAGCAGCATCGACTTTGCCTGGTCTTTGATGCGCAGCAACACCAACGCGTCTTCACCCTTGAACCTGGTTTTCGGAATCTGCGTCAGATCTCGTAATTCCGCATGAATTGCCTTTTCCAGATTGCTTTTAGCTTCAGAGATATTGCCCAAAACCATGTTTGCTTTGCCCTTCGTCAAATAGTAGATCGACAATTCCGTCTCCGATTTGCCTGGCGTCGGGTCCATTTGCGCAGACAGCCAAGCACGAGCCCTTGCCTTGCTCTCGGCATCTCCGGCAAGTGATTCGTTCAAATGAAATTGATCGCCGGCGTGATTGAACTCCTCCAGATACTTTTCAAAGGCTTCTTTGTATCTTCCCTTCAGCTCAACAACCGCGACTTTGCGTTTTTTCACTTCCAGGCGCACGTAGCGCGGATAAGCCTGGTATCTTCCGTATTCCTCGCTCTCCGGTACGGCAATATCGAGATTTTGCTGAGCCTTTTTCTCCTCGCCGATTCTCATGTATGCAGTCGCGCACGAGAGATAAAACCGGAAACCAGGGCTGAATTCGGATCCAATTTTCGACCTGGCGATATCATAGTTCTTCGCAGCTTCTGCGTGCTTGCCGAGCCCTTCCAGACAAAATGCCTTGATGTAGTAATAGCTGCCCGTGTTTCGTTTCGAAACCCTTTCAAGAGCGCTGAGCGCCTCTTTGTAGTCGCGCCGGCAGGCAAGGAAATAGGCTTTGCCGCCCGGGCTGAGTTTCTTCATGTACTCAGCTTTATAATCGCGCCCCCTCCTGAACTTGCACCGGTACTCTTGCCATATGCTGCTTCTTCCAATTGAAAATTCGTGAGGTTACCATTTGCAATAGCCTCTCGCGGCTCGATAAGGCAGGCAATCACACCACCCGCCAACCAAAGCGTCATCAGCCTTCTGCAATTTTTTTGCATCTCGATTTTGCACCGGTCCACGCCCATAGAATAGCGCAGCCTCATCACTTTTGTTTCTCGCAAAGAGTGTTGAAAGTGCGCGAATAATCCAGCAAATAGACAAACTCATCGTCGAACTGCACCATGCCGAATTCCCTGGCGGCGCGCGCATACTCTTTCTTGCTCAGAAAATATACTGCGGCTGCGAAATGACACCAGGACTGAAACTCAGGATCATCTCGAAACTTGCTTAGATCCGACTCGGTCGTCGACGGCACTTTGCCCAGCAAACGCGCTTCAACAGCCCGCCATCGCGCCGATTGATGCGGCTCGGAATAAATGCGAAAGCTGAGTGACTGCGACTTCATCCCGGCCGCATACCCGGCAGCAAGCTGCAGTAGTCGCACTTTGTAGACATAATGCCTGTCGAAAACCGCCGCTTTCTGACCGTCGCGCGTACCGCGATGCTCACTGGACAAAACAGAATTGGTGCGCAAAAACTGATCAAGCGTAGTGTAGCAGCGACCAAACTGCCCTGCCATTACCTGCTCGTGCGCTTTCGCCAAAAGCGGGTCCGAACTGTACATACTTCTGCGCCTGCCTTGCCGCTTCACGAAGGCAACACGCTCTGCACCTGCTAATTTATTCCGCGGCAGGTTCGACACCAGGGGACGCCTGTCCAGCGTCATCTCCGCGGTCTGCGAGTGAAGATCTACATCCTGCTGCACAACCAGCTGCGGCACATCCTTCATCGAAATTACGGCATACTTATGTTCTGCATATTCGACAGGATCAGCAC
>JAYRNY010000119.1:0-2104 GCA_041911975.1 bacterium
CACCGGGCGGCATGTATGCCGCCCCTACAGCGGAAAGGGCATAATACATTCTGCGAGCGTGGGGGCGCGTTACACGCGCCCTTTTTTGACTGTCGCATTCAATGCGCCCCCACGGCATCCGCCTGGAACGATCAGGCGCCACCACGGCTTAGCGCTAAGCTTTCCGCACGACAAACCAGAAGCGGCTGCCAGCGCCTTCTTCGCTATCGACGCCAATGATCCCGCCGTGTCCTTCCACGATAGCTTTGCAGATTGCCAGGCCCAAGCCAGTGCCACCATAAGTAGTGGCATCCTCGTGTTCTACCTGTGAGAAACGATCGAAGACTTCTTTGAGTTTTTCCTTTGGAATTCCTCTGCCTTGATCTTCGACCGTCACTTTAATGCCTGTAGGCAATTCCGTTGCACTAACTGAAATCTGGGAATTTTCGGGCGAGAATTTGATGGCATTGGACACCAGATTTACCAATACCTGCACAATTCGATCTGCTTCCACATCCACTTTTAGCTTGCTTTCCACCGCATCCAGCTTGATCTCCTTTTTCTCCGCAAGACCGGAAACAGATTCAATTGCGCGCTTGATGATAGTGTCGAGTTCCTCAGGAGCAGTCACCATGTTCAGCATGCCTGCTTCCATTTTCTCAATGTCCAGCAGTTCGTTTATCAGTTTCACTAGGCGCTCTACGGTGTATTCCGCCTTGGCAAATCGTTCCTTTCCTTTCTCATTCATCTCCCCGAACGCGCCCTTTTCCGCCAGCGCAAAAGTAAATTGCAGGGACGTAAGTGGACTGCGAAGGTCATGGCTGATCATTGAAATAAACTCTGCTTTGGTGCGTTCAGCCTTGGTGAGCGCATCAGACATGGAATGGAAAACCTTGTCCAGCTCGGCAATTTCATCACTGCCTGCAATGGGCGGATTGAGCTGTTTGTGATCGCGCACCCGCAAAGTGTTGTCGGAAAGAACAGCCAAACGCCCGGAAATGTTCTTACTGTAATACAAGGCCATGAGCACTGTAATCACAATATTCGAGACGAGCATGACAATGAGTGCGATCCAAATTCGCGTGCGGTTTGCTTGCTCTTGCTTATCGGTGATATAGCTTCTGCGAATCTGCCGCGTAATTGCTTCTATCTCGCGCTTAACCAGGAAGTACGAATTGGTGCTTTGCCCCGCCAGCTTCACAACCGCCGGCATCCAGCTGCCGCTCTCAAGGTTGCCGAGCGAGCGTCGCATGTTATCGCGCAGAAGATTCACCGCCACTTCCAAATTGGTAATGCTAGTAGCAGTCTCCGGAACTTCTTTGGTGAGCTTTTTGAGATCCTCAAAAACAATTGGAATCTGTGCGTCATTATTTTCATATGCAAGCAGAAGCAACTGATTACGGCGGCAACAATAGCCAATTAAAGCCATCTCTGACTCAATCAAATACTTGGAAACATTGCCAATGCGCGAGGTAATACGCTCGCCTCGTTTGGCAATGCTTTCCTCGCGCTCCGCCGCGCCGATTAGTCCGGCAAGAACGACAAAGAACACAATCTGAAACGCCAAAGGGATCGCCACCAGGATCAACCCCTTCTGAGAAAGCTTCAGATCAAATCGCAAACTAACCGCCTCGAACCGTTTATCCCAGGCCCATACCGAAATTATACTTACGCGAGCAAGAAACTGAGATTTGACTGAAGGCATTCATTAGCCTATATTTCAGAAGCTATCGCGTCAGGAAAAGGAATATTCAGTGGCCAAGATCTTATTGGTCGAAGACGATCCCGAAGTTTGCGAAGTCGTGACCGACTGGCTCATTGATGAGCATTACACGGTCGACGTTGTGAACAACGGCGCTGAGGCAATTGAGCGCCTGCGCTTCGACAAATATGACGTGCTGATCTTTGACTGGCAGTTGCCGGACCTCACGGGCATCGAAATCTGCAAGAAGTTTCGCTCTAAGGGCGGAAACACGCCCGTGCTGATGCTCACCGGCAAATCCGAAATCGTCGACAAAGAAACCGGTTTGGACGCAGGCGCAGATGACTATCTGACAAAGCCCTTCCATCCACGCGAATTGTCCGCTCGTATACGTTCACTGCTGCGCCGCTCCGGAGATTTGAA
>JAYRNY010000120.1:0-22852 GCA_041911975.1 bacterium
GAAGACAAAGTTATTGCCGAGCTGAAGAAGCACGACCTTGATTTCATCGTGCTTGCAGGTTACATGCGCGTCCTGTCGTCCGAATTTCTGAATCAGTTCAAGGACAGTCGCGGATTTTTCAAAGTGATAAATATCCATCCCTCGCTATTGCCGGCCTTTCCCGGAATACGGGGTTACGAAGAAGCATTCGAGTACGGCGTGAAAGTCGCCGGCGTGACGGTCCACCTCGTGGACGAGAAGGTCGACCATGGACCGATACTTGCGCAAGCGGCATTCTCGCGCGCAGAAGATGACACGATTGAAAGTTTTAAAGCACGCGGCTTGAAGATTGAGCACGAGCTCTACCCGCAGGTTTTACAAACAATTGCAGAACAAGGCGTCACGTTCTTTCAACGCCAGGACGCCGTAAAAGATCTGACGACAGACAGGGAGACGGCCAGGCGATGACGCAAGGAGCAAAGTACAAACAAGACGAGCATGTACTGGAGATCTCCAAAACTGCCACCATCTGCGTTGCGGTAATTTCCGAGGCGGAGCATAAGTCCTTTCCGCTTTACTGGTTATTGGTGGCAAAAGATTCGCTGAATGATGGCGGGCAACTGCCGGACAAGATGCTGAAAGACATTAGTGATGTTCTTTCGGATTCACTGTCGCAAGAAGTATTGGCTGGACCTCTGGAAAAAAGAGGGGAGTGGCTTAAGAGATTCGCTGAGGAAGGCTACAAGTATTTTGCCGAGCGGCAGTTTCTCCCGGGCGTCACCGACAACCTGGCGCACACTGTTGAAGAAGCGCTCAGGCTGAAAGGACTCAAAGATGTAGCCAAGGTCGCATCCGGGCGCGGCTTTCTCTTTAAGGAAGGCGCAGGTGACGCTAAGGCCATAGCTGATGCGCTCATCTACAAGGAATACCACCCCCTCACCGATCGATTTGCCGTCCATGAAACAGAAGGTGATGCAACTAGCCACGAAAAGTTGCTCAAGTTTCCCCACGTCGTTTTGCCAGAAACCCCAAAGGTCGAGCATGTCAGCCTGGAGTTGAGCGACGAAAAACTGGAGAGCATGAGCAAAGAAAGGCTCCTCGCCCTCAATCTCGACGAGATGAAAGCAATCAGACAGTACTACAGGCTGGACAAAACCAAAGCCGACAGAAAAGACCGCGGCATGCCGGAGATGCCTACGGATGTCGAATTGGAGGTGCTGGCCCAGACATGGTCGGAACATTGCAAGCACAAAATCTTCAATGCCAATATCACCCATGTGGACAACACCAAGCCACGTGAATTGCGCACTGAGATGATTAGCAGCTTGTATAAGACCTACATCAAAGCGGCAACAAAAAAACTTTCTCAGTGGCGCAAAGACTTGCTCTCAGTCTTCGAAGACAATGCCGGCGTGGTCAAATGGGACAGCGAAACAGCAGTCTGCTTCAAGGTCGAGACACACAACTCTCCCTCCGCTCTTGAACCTTACGGTGGCGCGCTGACAGGCATACTTGGAGTCAACCGCGATATTCTCGGTACCGGTCTTGGTGCCAAGCCATTGTTCAATACTGATATTTTTTGTTTTGCCTATCCGTCGTCGTCTTTGCCGCAACGTCCAAAATTGTTGCCTGCAAAAGCAATCCTCGACGGTGTGCGCAAAGGTGTGGAAGACGGCGGCAACAAGAGCGGCATTCCTACCGTCAACGGCGCCATCGTTTTCGACCCGGGCTACCGGGCCAAACCGCTTGTATTCTGCGGCACGGGCGGGCTGCTGCCTCTCACTATTAAAACCGGAAACGAGACACGCGACGCTGTTAAGAAACACACGTGCGCCGGAGACATAATAGTCATGGCCGGAGGACGCGTCGGCAAAGACGGCATACACGGTGCCACCTTCTCATCAGAGTCTTTGAACGAAGGTTCGCCGATGTCCGCTGTGCAAATAGGCGATCCTTTTACACAAAAACGCTTGCTCGATTTTGTGATTGAGGCGCGTGATGCTGGTTTGATTACGGGCATCACGGACAACGGAGCAGGCGGATTGTCGTCATCCGTGGGCGAAATGGCTAGCATCACAGGCGGTGCGACAATTCACCTAGACCGCGTGCCCACGAAATACCCTGGACTGGCCGACTGGGAGATCGTCGTCTCCGAATCCCAGGAGCGCATGACTATTTCCACCAATGATTTCGAAGGCATCAAGAAACTAGCCGACAAGCACAGCGTTGAAGTAAGTAATATCGGCGAGTTTGATGACAAGGGCTATTTTGAAGTCCGCAATAACGATGAAACGGTCGCCTTGCTCGATCTGGAATTTCTGCACGATGGCTGTCCGATACTGTCTCTGGAAGCGCAATGGAGTCCCGCGCAGATCACCATGAAGACTGGAAAGCAACCGGAGCACCTCGGGCGAGTCTTGCTGCAATTGCTGAAACATCCTAATATCTGCTCGCGCGAAGCGATAATCAGGCAGTATGACCATGAAGTAAGAGGCCAGAGCGTAATCAAACCACTCATGGGTCCTTCGCAAAAAGCCGCTTGCGATGCGGCAGTTCTTCTGCCGAAACTGACTACGGATCTGGACAAGGCTCCGGCACTGGCCGTATCGAACGGTTTGTGCCCGAGGTTGAGCGAGCACGATCCATATTTGATGGCGCAATGCGCCGTCGATGAAGCGGTAAGAAATGCTGTCTGCGTTGGTGCCGATCCTGACACGCTTTCCTTGCTGGACAATTTTTGCTGGCCCGATCCGGTATACAGCGACAGCAACCCGCAGGGCAAACGCCATCTTGCAGAATTAGTCCGCTGTTGCCAGGGACTCTATGAAGCGGTTATCGCATACGGAGCTCCGCTGATTTCCGGCAAAGACAGCATGAAGAATAATTTTGACGACGGCATGCTCAAGCTGGCGATCCCCCCCACATTGCTGGTCTCATGCATGGGTCGCGTGCCGGAAGCAAGATTTGCTCGCTCTATGGAGTTCAAAAAGACAGGCGATCTTATATACATTCTTTGCGCCGGTGTGCTCGGTCTGGCAGGCAGTCACTATGAAGAATTCAATGGCTGGCAGTCGATTATGTTGCCCGAGTTGGATCTCGATCGAGCACCAACCATGTACAGGCGCTTGCATAGCGCCATAAAGAGCGGATGGATTCATTCCGCGCACGATGTCTCCGAAGGCGGCCTTGCTGTCTGCATCGCTGAATCCATTATCGGATCGAGAAACGGCGCCAGTCTCGACATAGGTGAATATCATAGATATCTTGCCGATGTATATGAAGGACGAGGCACGCAGGCATTCAAATCCTGGGACTTCGTCACTCGTGCGGACTCACTGCTTTTCGGTGAAGGTCCCGGACATATCGTCGTCACTATCGACCGCGCTCACAAATCCGATTTCGAACGCCACTTCGATCCATTGAACGTAATCAAGCTTGGTGAAGTAACGGCGGAGCAATCATTGAACATCGTTGACAGCGAAGCAACGGCTGGAGAAAGAGATTTGGTCAGCTTGAGCACGCAGGCAATGAAAACTGCATGGGAAACCGCGCTTCCATTTGATTAAGGCAGGATCGAGAATGAAACCAACAGCAATAGTACTGACAGGAGACGGCATCAATTGCGGAGAAGAAACCGCTTTTGCTCTGCAGCTGGCAGGTTTCGACGCGTCGTTGACACATACAAGCGACTTACTCAGCAATCCAAAATTACTCAAGCCGGCAAAGCTACTGGCACTGCCGGGCGGCTTTTCCTTCGGTGATGAAATAGCATCCGGCAAGGTCCTCGCTATCAAGCTGGAAGCAGCACTCAAGGAAAGTCTGAAAGAATTCGTTGCGGACGGCAAGCTGTTGATAGGCATTTGCAACGGCTTTCAATGCCTCGTACAGATGGGCCTGCTTCCAGAGTCCAGGAAAGACGACGAGAGGCTGGCTAGCCTGGCGAGAAATGGCGGGCACAAATTCATCAACCGCTGGGTACAGCTCTCGGTTGATTCGAGTGTAGCTTGCCCCTGGCTGGAAGGGCTGACCGAGTTCGACCTGCCCATCCGCCACGGCGAAGGTCGCCTCGCACCGGCAAAGGACTCGGAAGATAAAGTCAAACTACAGGCACCGCTGCGCTACTCCATCGATATCAACGGCAGCTTCGATCGCATCTCCGGGTTGACAAATGCCAGAGGCAATGTCTTCGGGTTGATGCCGCACCCTGAAGCTTTCGTCCGCTGGACTCAGCATCCAAGCTGGACGCGTTTGACGAGCTTGCCAGAGAAATCACCACCCGGTCTCAGAATCTTCCAAAACGCACATTCAATGGTGGCAAACTGATGGAACCGAAAACATACGCACAAGCCGGAGTCGATGTAATCAAAGCGGAAGCCTTTGTGAGCAGACTGAAGCGCCTGTCAAAACGAGCAGACCATCAGCAACTGTGGCCGGCGGCCGGTGGTTATGCCGCTGTCTACCCCGTCGACGAACGCACCGGCATGGCGCTCACCACCGACGGCGTGGGGACAAAACTTCTGCTTGCTCTGGAACTGAAACAGCTCAATACAATCGGCATAGATCTCGTAGCCATGTGTGCCAACGATCTGGTTTGCGTAGGTGCGCGTCCGGTCGCATTCCTCGACTATTATGCCGTCGGCAAGCTGATAGACGAAGATGCCGACCAGATCATGGAAGGCATTGTCGAAGGCTGCGATCAAGCCGGCTTGCTGCTGGTAGGCGGCGAGACCGCCGAGATGCCCGACTTATACAAGGGCGGTCATTTCGACATGGCAGGTTTTGCGGTAGGTTTAGTTTCCAAAGACAAACTAATTACCGGCGAACGTATCAAGAAAGGACAGCAGGTAGTCGGCGTCGCGTCATCAGGCATTCACTCGAATGGACTTTCGCTGGCTTCAAAGCTGGTCGGCAACGATCGCAAACTCAAAGAAGAGCTTTTGAAACCGACATTGATTTATACAAAACCCGTCAATGAAATTCTCGACAAAAAACCGCAGGCAATCACAGGAGTAGCGCACATCACTGGTGGCGGATGGCGCAACATGCTAAGGCTTTCGAAAACAGCCGGATACAGATTGACGGACCTGCTGCCGGTGCCGGAGATCTTCGAGCATCTCGGTCGAAACGTCGAAAAAGAAGAGATGTACAGAACGTTCAATATGGGCATGGCATTCACAGTCACCACTGATGGTGAATCCGACCTGATTATAAAAACATTCAAGGAATACGGTTTTACAGCGAAAGTTGTTGGTGAAGTTACGGACAGTCGCGGTGAATTGGTCATCGACGGCGTTGGCGCACTGGGTGGCGCAATTAATTTGAAGGAGTAAGAACATGGTTAATGCGCTTATCAGCGTTTCCGACAAAACAGGGCTGGAGAAGTTCCTCAAAGACTTGAAAGCGCTCGGCGAGCTGAATATCATCGCCACATCCAGCACGTACGCTTATATAAAAGAACTGGAAATCGACGCCAATAAGGTGGAAGATTTGACACAGTTTCCGGAAATTCTCGGCGGTCGCGTCAAGACCCTGCACCCGAAAGTATTCGCAGGCATTCTTTATAGAGACAAAGAAGAAGACGGCAAGGTTCTCAATGACATTGGCGTAAAGCCGCTCGATCTGGTCGTCGTCAATCTTTATCCGTTTGAAAAGAAACTGGCGGAAGGTCTGCCGCCGGAAAAAATGGTCGAGCAAATAGATATTGGCGGTCCGTCGCTGATTCGCGCTGCAGCGAAAAACCACAAATATCTGGCCATCGCCTGCCAGCCCGAACAGTATGATTCCATCATCGAATCGATGAAAGCCAACCAAGGCAAAATCACAGATGAGCTGCGCAAACAACTTTGCCTGGCAGCCTTCACTCGCACAGCCGAGTACGACCGTCAGATTTCCAACTACTTTGCAAAACAGCAAAAGGAGCTCGTCAAAACAAACGGTTCCAAATCAAGCGAAGCATATGCCGAAGGAGAAGCCTTGCCGCCGTCAGTAACCCTGAACCTTTCGCAGTTCCAATCACTCAGATACGGCGAAAATCCGCATCAAGCAGCGGTCTGGTATTCAGATTCAAGATCCGGCAAAACAGAAGAGGCGTTCCCTCCCTTCTTGCAATTGCAGGGCAAAGAAATGTCGTCGAACAACATCACTGACACATACTGCCTGGTGCGCATCTTGAGAGACGCCGGACATCCTGCCGCTTGCATCATCAAGCACAATAATCCCTGCGGCGTTGCAATCGGCAAGACCCTGGACGATGCATTTGAGAAAGCGTATTCGACAGATCCGGTCTCCGCGTTCGGCGGCATCTACGGATTTACCGATAAACTGACCGAAGATCTTTCGCGTAAGATTGTCGAAGGATTCGTGGAAATCGTTGCGGCTCCGGATTTCGAAGAAGGCGCATTGAAGGTACTCTCCTCCAAGAAAAACATTCGAGTATTGAAGTTCAAACCGAATGTTCTTTCGCCGCAAGCGCATGATGCCTGGACTGCGAAGTATCTGCAAGACTTCGGCTGGATTATCGAAAAGGACGTCGAGCCGCCCGTCACAGGAGAGAAGTTCCAAAAAGTATCAGGCGCCGACGCCGACAAAGCCTCTCTCATCGATGCGCAATTTGCCTGGTCGGTGGTGAAGCACCTGACCTCGAACGCAATATTCATTGCCAAAGACGGCAAGTCGCTGGGCTTCGGCATCGGACAGACCAGCCGCATAGCGTCGGTGAAGATTGCTATCGAGCAAGCAGGTGATGCAGCACGCGGTGCCATTCTCGCCAGCGATGCATTCTTCCCGGCCACGGATAACATCGATGCTTGCAAGGAAGCGGGCATCAAATTGATCGTGCAACCGGGCGGCAGCATCAAGGACAAAGAAGTCATCGAAGCCTGCGAAAAAGCAGGCATAACGATGTTATTCACCGGACAACGCTGCTTCAAGCACTAAAGATACAAGGAGCAAGAAATGAAGAAGCCCCTGGTAGGCATCGTGATGGGAAGTAAGTCCGACTACGAGA
This sequence comes from bacterium, assembly GCA_041911975.1. GTDB lineage: Bacteria > Cyanobacteriota > Vampirovibrionia > Obscuribacterales > Obscuribacteraceae > QKMZ01. The sequence continues at coordinate 6,986 of JAYRNY010000120.1, forward strand.
CTTTCAAGCACGGCGAGCAGGTGCTGATCGATTTCGACGTTCCTTATGAAATCTCGGTCAAGAGCGCGCACCGCATGCCCAGAGAGATGTTCGAATACGCATCTACTGCTGAAGAACGCGGGCTGAAGGTGATCATCGCCGGTGCCGGCGGTGCCGCTCATTTGCCGGGAATGGTATCTTCTTTGACACCGCTGCCGGTGCTAGGGGTGCCGATGGAGTCGCGCGTATTGAAAGGCGTCGACAGCTTGCTGTCAATTGTGCAAATGCCTTCCGGCATACCGACAGCAACATTTGCAATCGGCCAGGCGGGAGCCGTAAACGCGGCGCTTTTCGCCATTCAGATTCTGGCACTCGATGATGCAAAATTGCTGTCCGCGCTGAAGAAATACAGGGAAAAACTGGCCGAAGATGCGCGAGCAGGTGACATCGTGGTCAAGGAAAGATTGAGTACAAAATCAGCGAAGTAGGTTCTGGCGGCAATGGCGACTATAGGTATTCTCGGCGGCGGGCAACTGGGCATGCTTCTTGCCGAGAGCATCTACAGGTATGGAGGCAATGTCGCCGTTTTCGACCCTGACGCAAACGCTCCGGCACACAGACTTGCAGCGCGCTCGTTTGTAAACTCGTACACAGACCCCAGATCGCTGGGAGAATTTTTCAACTTCTGCGATGTGGTCACGTATGAGTTTGAGAATGTCGAAAGCGCACCACTTTATCCGATGGCGAAAATCAAACCTATCCTTCCCAGCGTGAAGGTGCTGGCCATCTGCCAGGATCGCATTCAAGAAAAGGAGTTTCTCCGAGACAATAATCTTCCATATGCCCACTCTGCCTCGGCGAAAACAATTAAAGCGCTGGAGGAGGAAGCAAGAGTATTCCCTCTGCCATACATCATCAAAACTGCCCGTGGTGGCTATGACGGAAAAGGCCAGTGGTTGATCAATACTATCGAAGAGCTTGAAACAGCGCTCGACGACACAAATCTTTTAAAACACGAAGGCAGCGGATTTGTCATCGAAACCGTCGTGAACATCGCCATGGAAGTGAGCTGCATCGTCGTGCGGAACCCATCGCAAAAAGATTATGTCTATCCAGTGTTTGAAAACATGCACAAGGATCATATTCTCGATTTCACCGTCTTTCCAGCGCGCCTGCCTCTAGATGTTGCAGACAAGCTGCAAGACATTGCCCTCGACACGGCAAAGCGTATGGATGTGCATGGATTGCTGTGCATCGAGTTTTTCCTCTCTCACAGGCGCTGTCCCAACAGCTCCGGCGTCACCGTGGGTGACTGGAACATCTACATCAACGAGATGGCACCACGCCCGCATAATTCCGGACACGTCACACGTGTCGCTTCGAGCGTCAGTCAGTTCGACAATCTCGCCCGCGTTCTCTTGAACATTCCCATCGCTCAACCGAAGGGACTGGAGCACGGATACTATTGCATGGGCAACCTTCTCGGCGATGTTTTTCTCGCCCAAGGCACAAATGGTAAAAAGCCGCTCAATCTGCAAGCGCTAGACGCCTTTCCCGAAGTAATCGACGTAGTTGTATACGGGAAACATGAAGCTCGCGCCAAGCGAAAGATGGGTCACTTCGTCACACTCAAGGAAACAGGCGACGAGGCCTTGGCGTCCGCAGTGCGCTTCCGTGAAAGCCTGATGATAAGCAGGGTGGAATGAACCATAATTATTCCGGCTGGTTGATCATGAAGGTGGCGAAGCTGTCGAAGAACTCTCTCATGGTTCCCAGATGTGCTTCAAACTCGGGCACCGCATTTAGTGCCTCCTCCATATTTTTCATCCAGGCATCGCGTTCTTTCCGTCCAATTTTGAACGGCATGTGCCTCTGGCGCATTCGTGGATGACCGCGTTGCTCGCTGTAAGTCTGGCGCCCACCTGTGCGTTGGATAAGAAACAGCGCCAGGTTCTCCTTGCCGGGGGCGAGGTCCTCCGGGTAAATGGGTCGCAGGACGGGATCCTTCTCCACCCGGGCGTAAAACTCTTCGACCAGCCTGTAAAAGGGCTCGTCCGTACCTATTGCCTTGTATACCAGCCCGACCGGGTCAATGACGTTCACACTGGGATTATACAGCTCTGAAAGAGGTTAAATACGACCTTATCTGGGAAAAGATCAGAGTTGAGTGTAGTGGTTTGACTAAAAGGCCGAAGATCCGTGTTTCAGAAGTGGGAGCAGTGCATAGAAACTGCCCGCAAAGAATGCGAGAGGGAGAACTGGCAGGAGGCTGAAAAGCACCTGGCAACAGCTGTGTCTGAAGCGGAGAAATTCGGATACAACAACACGCGCCTTTGCGAGTCCCTGTGCAAGCATGCCGACGTGCTCGCCAATCTAAGCAGCGGCGGCGAGGCGGCTGACGCTCTCGAGCGGGCGCTTGGAATTGCTAAGAACGCATATGGTCCTATCCACAGCGAAGTCGCTTATATTCTCACGAAATTCGGAAAACTCTGCATTCTCTACGCGCCGGAAGAGGCGGAAAAGCACCTGAAACAAGCGGTCTTCATGTATCGTGAGCTGAACGACGAGCGAGCCGCCCTGCCCATCGAACAGCTTGCCAACCTGTACGGAATGCACGGTCGACAGGATGAGGCGGAAAGCTTGCTGCGCGACCTGCTCGATCACCTGGAGATCAATCCGCCTGGCGATCAATCGCTCTTGGGGAGGACGCTTTTGTCCCTGGGCAATATGTGCATGAGTTATGACGACGACGATGAAGCCGCGGTATTGATCGAACGGGCCCTGCCCATATTACGCGACGACCCGCAATGCTGCGAGCAAGCGGTAGATGCCGCTTCGTTGCTGGGAAAACATTATTTCGGCAAGGAGCAGTTTGACGAAGCCGAAGACGCTTACGACCAGGCAATCGAGCTGGCCACTATTCGCCCACAGGCTTGCGCCCGCTACACCGCTGAAGCCCTGGTCAGACTGTCGAGGCTGCAAACGGTCGTCCGCCAGAATTACGAGCTGGCAGAGGAATTGCTCGTCCAGGCAATGGACGCCTGCGAAGCAGCGGTGCCGCCCCTCTCTGTCAGCCTTGTCCGCGCCGAATATGCTCGTCTTGCTCAGCGAACGGGCAAATACGGGCGCGTAGAAGCACTGGACAAACTACTATTTCAGAATTACAAATCATTTGTCGACAGCGTCCGGCCCGGCGAGCCGACATATGGATACGAAATGCTGGCAATCAGCCATGGACAACAGCTGGCGGAACTGTTGTGCAAGCAGCGAAAATGGAAAGACGCAGAAGAATATTCTCGCTGGTCGGTAAAGACTGCAGAGCGATATTGTGGCGACTCGGCGCTGTACAGTCTCCAGAGCTCAATCACCCTTGCCACCATATGCAGTGAAACCGGTCAAACCAGCGAAGCATCTGCTATTTGCGACAGACTGTTGAGCCTGGATCAAAGAGAAGAGATCGATTGCCTGCTGCTCGCTCGCATTGTGCCGCTGCTCGTGAAAATCGGCAGGCGAGATGACGGTGAAGAACTTGTTTCTCTTCTCCAGCAAAGAATCGAAAACGCGGCACTCGACGGCATGCGGGACTACAATGCATCAGCTTACTACCGGCTGGCGCTGGCGAACAAATGCCTGGGAAGAATGGAAGAAGTTCGCGAGCTGATGGCAATTGCCGTTGCAGAATTGGAAGAGGAAACCGGCGCCGACAGCATCTTTCTTGCCTTCGTACTGGAAGATTGGGCCGACGAATTGAAGGAAGCAGACAGTGCAGAGCTGTCTTCCTATCTATTAACCAGAGCGTCAAAAATCAGGGCAAGAAGGTAAGAGTTATAGATGAACAAGGATACCGCTGATTTTTTGGAAGAGCTGACCAACTTATATCGCCATTGCGATACATACGAAGACACCGGAATGATTCAAGATTCAATCACTGTAGGTGAATTTACTCGAAGGACCCATTTCTCATTCAGCACTTTCTATAAACATCCTGGTCACCTGAGTCTCAATTTCTGGTTCACTGATGATCCCAGTCAAAATTCAATCAGCGTCATTTACACTGACGGTTGCGCATACGCCCACCGCGAGGGCTCGGGCGTACCAGCAAAAAGATGTAGTTCTTTAAGAGCTGCGATAGATCATGTTGGCACATTTTGTTCACTGTCAGATGACAGCTTCGTATTGGCCATTCCCGCATTGTTGGAGCAGGAATTAAGAAATAGCTGTGAATCAAACTTCTTCGACGAAAACTGCGAACTGATAGAGCGATTGAATTCGAAGGTCCACTTACACGGGTCAGACTCAACACAGTGCGCTGATGTGTGGTTTAGAGCAAATTTGACAGTGCATGATGTTGAGATTCAATCAGTAACTGAGAAAAGTCAGTTTCTCGCCACTGCAAGACAAGTGTTTGAACAACCAGCGCTAAGAGAAATATTTGAGAAGGTTACACGATCCAATCCTGAGTTTCTGGAGAATCTAGAGGAGCACGTGAGCGATACAGTACGAAAAACTCGCCGCGTATTTTCACACGTATTGTTCGATCAAGACATCGATAAATCAGTGTTCGAGGTTCCTAGAGAGTAGCAGCTGTAGGGTCGACGCCATGCGTTGCCCCTTAGAGATGGCGCATGCAATGGGCGCTTCACTTCTAACGCGGAACCAGCACCTTCCCTGTGCAATCTTCTCTCCCAAACTGTAGGGGCGGCATTCTTGCCGCCCGAGTGTCGGCGAGCCGCCGGCGCTCCCAGGCGGGCGCACAAGTGGCTACCGCACTAAAAACAGTCGACGCATAAAGTCGACAATATACAGCGGACGAAGCACCGCTTCAACTGACTATTGACGGATGGCGGGTGTTATCAGTTCGTTGTAGACTTTGGTAACGCTCTCAGTCACTTTCAATGACTGCTCGCCTCTGCCTTTCTTCAGCGTGGCAATTGATTGTTTGAATAAGCCATCGGCTTCGGCTTTCTTTTCAGCGCTGTCTTGTTTGGCCAGAATTTCAGCAAGCGATGCTTGAGCTACAGCAGTGTTTGGATCTTTCTTGCCATAGTGTTTTACGAACAATGCAAGCGCGCGGCGACTGGTGGCTTCGGCATCAGCGTACTTCTTTTGATCCAGTTGAAGTCCTGCCAGCACGCTGAGCTCTTTAGCCACCTGTTTGCTTTCTTCATTAGTGGTTCTTTCAGTAATCAAAAGAGCGCGTTTGGCTAAAGGCTCCGCTTCCTCGTTTTTTTTGAGCGCATGCAGAGAAACGACTATATTGTCCAGCACGCGCGCGCACTCTTTGTCGTCCTTGCTTCTGGTTTTCTCTACGTATTTGAGATAGCGCTCAGATGCCGTTTGGCTCTTTGTGAACTGATTGGTTTTCAAATAAAGAGTGGCAAGAAAATCCAGACGCTTCATCAAAGTAGGATCTTCCGGAGGCATCAATTTCTCAGCGTTCTTGACGGACAATTCCGCTGATGTACAGGCGTCGCTGTACTTGCCGAGGTAGTCGTACACAGTAGCTAGATTATTGAGAGTTTTTCCCAGACGTGGATCGTTTTCCGGAAATTTCTCTGCCAGCTCCCGGGCTTTTTGAAAATCCTTCAGCGCAACATCGTAATTGCCGTTCTGGAAATTGTCTTTTCCATGCCGGTGATAAATCTCCCATGTCAGCTCCGGCGCAGCAGCGTAAACCGCGGACATTCCGCCGAAAAGGAAGCTCAGAGCCAAGGCACATTCAATGCCGCTTGTTTTGCTGAAGCGGCTTTTGCGTTTTTCATTCATAATGTTTTTCACTGCGGGGGAATCATGGAAGGGCATTCTTTAGCCTTTCCTGCAATCTCGGAGTGAGAAGCGGCAGCGCCTTCACCAAGCATCTCTAATGAAACAAGAACGCACTCTCTTTCTTGCGTTGTGCCTTGCGGATCTTGCCATGCATCGTAAGGGAAAGTGCTGGAATTTTGGCGTCTGTACCAGATTTCTACGTGCTGAGACTTCCACACCAGCACTGCCGGCAGTGGCTGCCCGTCGTCAAATTTGTTTTGCAAATCATGCAAGAACGACTTGTTCAATTTGACGTGAATTCCGCCCGGGTAAACGTTGGCGCCCAAATCTTTTATTACTTCGATTATTTCCGGTGTAATTTTGTGCACTGCCACCAGAACATCTGCCCCTTGTTTGCACCAGGGAAGTGTCTTGAGCATCTCAAGAAAACCAGCGCAGGTTGCTGCGGAGGCGCCTTCTGCTTCACTCATCGCTTGATAACCACCTGAATAACTAAAGAGCCCTAATTGTAGACTGCCTGAAGCGGAAGATCATCATTTTTGTGTGGATTAACAAGGGCGCCGGCGGAATTTCACATTAATCCGTTCAATCTGCTCAGTTCGTTCGATACATCCAAGTCCGCTTCAACCAGCCGAATCTTTCTAATCGGCGCGCAAGATGTCAGGCGCCCCAGCCGAATTGCAACCTATGGCATGCCCGCCTCGTGGCTGTTTTGCTCCCAGTCATTCCAAATTCTGCGAGCAGCCGCTCGCGTGGCGACACCTTGAAATACGTTGCCGGATTTCATCTCGGCATCTTTCAAATTGAACAAAACCTTGGCTACGGAAATGTCTTCTTTGCCTTTCGCCTTGGTGAAGAAGATAATCGCCTTATCGAAGTACTTTTTAGCCTGCGCCGCATTGCCGCGCGACATCTCAATCAGTCCGAGCTGGTTCAAGCAAATGGCGTAGTTGTACCGGCCCCTGTCGCCATTTTCTCTGAAACAAGTTGCGGCCTGCTTTAACAGAGGGTCGGCCATGTCGTTGTAATTTCGTTGCCGGAGATACTCCGCCACCGAGAAGCAGGGGTAACCCATTTCGTTGCTTAAGACCAGGCTTTGCCCGCTGTCTTTCCATACCTTCAAGAATTTCATCGCAGCATCATCGGCTTTGGCGAACAGTTTTTGTCCTTTGAATGCATCGACCAAAATTGCCAATGATTTCAAATAATCCTGCCCGCCCTGTTTTCCGAGTCCTTCGAGATCGGCTATGGCATTCATTGCGCCTATTTGCGCATACGGAAACTTGCCATTGAGGACGCAGCATCTGGCACACTCAATCCACAACTCTGCAGCTTCCAGCGAATTGCCCAGATTTATGCCCGCAGCAATTTGAAGGCTCCACTGATAGCGCTGCTGAGCTTCGTTGTATCGACCGGCCAGCCGGTAGAAATCAGCTATCATGCGCTCCACAGATAGAGCTTCGGCACTGATACTGCCGGCTGTTCGGTGCGCAAGCGATCTTCGCGTGCGGAAATACTCTTCCTTTACTTTGAAGTCCGCCGGCTTCGTCGCATACAATGATCTCGGCTGCTCGAGAGCGATTTCACGTTCGACGGCGCTGGGGTCAGCAGACAGCCCATAAAGCGGAGAGTACATTGCCACACCGGCGGCGACAACTATTGCCACTACGCAAATCAGGCTAATTACAAGTTTCTTCGACGAGCCCAGCACATTGAAAATGCGGCGCCGCAGCTCATTCATCTCCCGCGAGACGAGAGCCATTGATTTGAACCCGCTCGTTTTCGTTTTGGAAAGCGACTCCAACTCATGTTTCAACTCGTCCATCGACTGCTGGCGACTGTTGGGGTCTTTGCTCAGCGCTTTGAACAAGATCTTCTCGAGACGCTCCACAAGCCGGACATCGGCGTCGACATTTTGAAGGCTCTTGGGCAACTCGTGCACTTGTTTGTACATCGTCTCGACGATCGTTTCCCCTTCCAGAGGAACGCGGCCGGTCAAGGCCTCGTACATAAGACAGCCCATCGAATAGACATCCGCGCGCTTATCAACCGCAATGCCGCGGCACTGCTCGGGGCTCATGTAGGGCGGGCTGCCGAGCGCGTGGCCGGTGGGCGTTTTACTTAAGGTACTGCGTGCTTCGTCGGCAAGAACTTTGGCGATGCCGAAGTCGACTACCTTTACGTAGTCCTTCTCGCCATTTTCCTCAACGAGCACAATGTTGCTGGGCTTCAAATCTCGGTGGAGAATGCCCAGCTCGTGAACGTGCGACATACCTTCGCATGCTTGAATGAAGATCTTGAGGCAACGCTCTACCGGCAGTTTGCCTTGCTCGGCAATCACATCGGACAGAGACGGACCGTCCAGGTAATCCATAATGATGTAAGGACTGCCATTGGGAGTGACGCCCACATCGAAGATTTTAACGGCATGTGGGTGCTTCGCCTTATTGGCGGCCTGCGCTTCGCGGCGAAAACGCCGCACGTTGGCCGGATTGTCCAATAAATGAGCATGCATGACTTTGAAGGCCACCTTCTGCCCGTTGCTCATATCGCGGGCACGATATACAGAACTCATACCGCCGCGGCCAATCGGCTCCTCTACTTCATAGCGGCTTTGAATAATCGAGCCGACGAACTGCCGTGTGAATTCCGACAGGTCATCGAGGTCATCGCTTTCGTCATCCTCGTCGTCGATTTCATCGAGCGCCGACAATGAAAAGAAGTTGTCGCGGATAAAAGCCGGGTCCATCTTTTTGTTCGGCGCAGGAGTTTGCTGCTCGTCGCCGTCACCACTAGCGGTTACTTCGGAGGCAACCGGAGTATCAAATTTGTCAGGATTGTTGTAGTTGGGTTGATCTTTTCTCGGCACTTGCGAATGTCTTTGATGACTCTACTGGCAGTATCACTTTCGATTCTTTCCGGGATTCCACTAATGCCTGAAATTCGTTGCAGTTTTCGGACAACTGTTATCCTATTATCTATACTGCCTCGATTTTTGGTAAGAAGGCTGAGGCGGGGCATCCGCCTTCAGTTATTTACCCAGGCATTATCAGACCAAAAGCCGTCGGTTTAAGTGTCAGGGGCATCAAAAGCTCCCCGGCTGCCCAGAGAGAAAAGAGGAGTGCGGCATGCGTCCGGTCACGAAAAAGTTTCTCAGTCTCGGGCTATTGGCTAATCTTTTGCTTTTCTCAGCCCCGCTCCTAGCAAAAGACTCGCAAGTGACAAAGGGCGCGAAAAACGCAAGCGGTGCCGCGCCGCCAACTGGAGCAAGCTTTCCCGGTTATCGCGTTGAAGCAAGCAGTAATTATGCAGGCACCCTGGCGTGCCAGATCTGCCTGGAAGGCATCCGCGTAAAATCCGACCGTATGGGGCTTACATGGATTCTTACCGCGCCCAAGTGGAATGCCCAGATCTTCAACACAAGCACCGAATGCTACATGGACATGCCCTACAGTGAATGGACAAAACGCCCATCTTTCCTGCCCATGGCGAAGAAAAAAACAGTGTTGAAGCTGGAAAAAACCAACAACACAAAGACTATGCATGGGCTCAATTGCAGGCAATTCCTGATTATGGCGACGTTCGCCGGTCCCCCACCGGGGATGCCGGGGTCGCCACCGCAGAAAGGTCCGGCGGCGGGAAAAAACTCCACGAAAAAATCCGGCAAAGCGGGTGAAAAACCGCAGGGAAATACGGTCAGAGAAGCGGAGATGTGGATTGCCAAAGATCCCTGCGTTCCCAAGCAGTTCAATGAATTGATGGCAAAGATTTTCGACATTCCTGCTGAAGATGGATTGCCGTTAAGCATCAGCCTGCGCCAAAAAACAGGCAAAATCGCCAGCATCTGGGAGACGGTTAGATTGACCAAGAGCCGCATCACGAGGGATGAGTTCAAGCCAATCGTGGGCTACAAAAAGGTGAAAACTGAGGTCGAGATGATGTTGGGAGACCAGGATTTGGGACTTTCGGATGACAGCGGTCTCGACTCCAAGCCTGTAAAGCGCCCGAAATTGGATGAAATGCCCTGACCGGCCCGACTGTTGCATGATTTGAGTCCCGATGACACCCATTTGAGGCATGTTTTTCCACCGTCTAAAATCCCAAAACGCCCGCAGGGATAGAACTGATGGATTATCGGTCGGGTCTGCGATGTGAAAACCCTTTAGCTGGCGCCATTAAGGGATGCCAAGCCAGGTTTATATTCTAAATGTCGTGGCACATTTAATGAGGGACATATAGAAGCTGCTATTTTTATGGCATAGCAGCAATAGCTAGGTGGGGGGTGGCAAGAATCCACCTTTCGGGAAGGAAACGTTATGGCCACTACTTGCACAGTCTGCAAGCGCTCACACAGCGAGGAATTATGTCCGTACTGTACGGTTACTGACGTCAAGGTTTCAGATTTGACCGATAAATTGCATTTACAGCATGGTGGCGATGGAAACGAAGTGCCGACTGCTTTTCTGGTCGACCTGGTTTCTAATCGCAAAATTCCAATTACTACGCCCAGATGCAAAGTGGGTCGCGACGACCTCAACGACATTGTCATCTCGGGCGATCAATCAATTTCCAGATTTCATTTCGTCATCACCAAGGACGCCGACCAGTACATGGTGCAAGACAGCAAGAGCCGCCACGGAACTTTTTTGAACGGCAATCAGATCGCCGGTCCGATTCCTATCAATGACGGGGACGTTCTGAAGGTCGGCGTGTCCTTGTTCTGGTTCGTAATTGAAAATCAGGCAGGCGGATCGTCGCCCGACTTCTCGCCCGTCGATATCGAAACTATAGATGCTCAAGAGATGAAAGTGACCGCAGGCGAAAAGACAACGCCTTATGCGCCGACCAAAGAAACCGACCTCTCTTCGATGACCTCGCTCAAGGAAGTTTTGGCTCAAGCCAAAGCCAAAGAGGGCGGCAGCAGCGAAGACGAAATGAGCATGACCATCGCTCCGAAAGACGCCATGAAAGTCGACGAAAAGTCGGCGGAAAAATCGGACAAAGGCGATGAGAAGCAAGACAAGTCTGATGAGAATTCCGATGACAAAGCGGATGCGAAGGACAAAGATAAAGATAAAGACAGCAAGAACAAGAAAGACGAATCCGAAAAGAAAGACGATTCAGCGGAGAAAAAAGAAGACGGTCTGCAAATTACGGCTTCGATGTTGATGGAAGCGCTCGAGCGTGAGCCGCTAGAAGTTTCCAAACTCGACGACGAGCCCGAGCCCGTCAAATCGAACAAGGACAAAACTGAAGAGTCTGAAACTAAAGGCAAGAAAAACAAGAAAGACGAAGACAAGCCTTCTGAGAAGGATTTACAGGGTTTGTTTGCAAGTGAAGTCGCTGGTGACTACGGCGGTGACAACGGCAACCTTGACAAAACTTCTGCTGACAAAGAGGCCTCCGGCAACAACAAAGATCAGGATGGCTCAACTAGCGATAAAATAACGGGTCAAAGCGCAGAAAAAGCGCCAGAAGACAAGTCACCAGATGGCAAGTCAAAGGACGAGCCTGAAGGTAACAACGAGGACTTCAGTCCTGGCAAAGCGGACAAGTCGGGAAACGACTCAGAGACCGTTTCAAAGAGCACTCTCGACAAAATGTCCGATGCTGTCCAGGAGATGTCGAATTCGGAGAGCTCTGAATCCAGAGATATAGAGTCGACTTCGAAGGACGAAAAGTCCGAAGAAGATTCGGCTAAAAAGTTCGAAGAGTCGACTGTTAGTTCGGATGTAAGTTCAGAGTCGAAAACTGCTAACAAGCAGTTTGAGCAAGAGATCGTCGAGAAAACCAAAAACGGAGCATGGAGCGGAAATACGATGCAAGACACGAAAGTCCCCGACTGGTGCAGCAAATACTTTGCTTCAGAGCTGAATCTTTTGGTGAAGGATCTCGACAATCTCAATGAGCAAGTTCGCAACGCGCAGAATAAAATAAAGGAAGTGGAAAACCGCCTGGCCGCAACAAAGAGCCTGCGCAACACGCTTCTTACCGCTACCGGCGAAGATCTTGTCGAAGCCTGCGGAAAAGTTCTGGCTCGCTTGGGCTGGAGAGTAAAAATCGTCGAAGACGATAAGCAAGAGCTTCGTCTCGAATCAGACGAAAAAGTCTCAATTTGCCGCATCATCTGGACGCAGGGTCTGCCCGAGCGTACGCACCTCGGTCAGCTCTCCATCGCGCAAACCAGATTCTGGTGCGAACAAGGTGCTGAGCCCAAGGGTATTTTGATTGCCGCTCAAGCGGAAGACAAACCACCGCCGAAGATCACCGACAACGATTATTCCGGTGAGCTGGCAGAATACGCGAGCAAGAAAAACGTTCTTATGTTCACGACTCTGCAATTGTTGGCCATGTACAAGGAAGTCGCTCTCAATGAAGGAAGTGCCGAATCGCTCAGATCGTCAATCCATACATCGAGCGGTTGGCTCAAAGGATACAGTCTCGATCCTTCGGACGAAGACGAAAAAGAACCCAGCAAACTGGCTTCCGCATCCGCATAATCGGATAAAAAATGAGCCCAAAGCGCAAAGATGGACGGGATCCCGATTCGGGCAATACCGCCCGCAGTGATGACGCGCAGCCGGAAGAAGACAAAACTATCGAGAGCAATACCAGCAGCAAAAGCGATCCTGAGCTGCTGCGCGGAAAACTGCTCGGCGATAAGTACGAGATTCTTTCGCACCTGGGCAGTGGAGCGATGGGTGCCGTTTACAAAGCGCGCCACCAGATATTGAACAAAGATGTGGCAGTTAAGGTCTTGCAGTCCGCCGACTTGAAAGATCGCGTCAAGAAGGAACGCTTTCTGCGCGAAGCAAAAGCGCAAGGCGGACTGACGCATAGAAACATAGCCGCCGTGCATGACTTCGGGTTGACTGAAGATGAGCAGCCGTTTTTCGTCATGGATTTCCTCGAAGGCAAGACTCTGGAAGAATATCTGGAGACGGAAAAAACTCTGGACTTCCCTCAGTTCATAACGATCTTCGAACAAGTAGCACGCGGTCTGCAGCACGCGCACTCGAAGGGAATTATTCATCGCGATCTGAAGCCCAGCAATATCATGCTCATCAATTCCGACGAAGAAGAGATGCATGCATTGCTGGTCGACTTCGGCATTGCAGTGCACAGCGAGAAGGAACTGACAAAGCTGACCAAGGCCGGTTATATCGTCGGCACTCCGCATTACATGAGTCCGGAGCAAATTGAAGGAAAAACCCTTGATGCACGCTCGGACATCTACAGTCTTGGCTGCGTAATGTTTGAATCATTGACAGGCAATGTGCCTTTCTTGGGCTCCAGCGCAGCGGCGACCATGGCACTACACCTCGCGCAACCTCCTGAGCACATCACTTCGTTCAAGACAAAAACACCTTTACCCGAGAGTCTTGCAGATCTGGTGATGAGGTGCATTGAAAAGCGACCAGAAAACAGAATTGGAACCGCCAAGGAATTAGCGGCTCTGCTCAATGACATTAAGACAGCTTCTGCAAATAATGTCGATAAAGAAAAGAAAGACGATACCAAAGAGGAAGAGCAAAAGAAACCTGAGACAAAATCGGAAGCAGGCGAAAATCTTGCAATCGCGGGCAAAGTTCATCAGAAAAATCCCGCCCACGCACCGGCAGCAGAAGAAAGCGCTCTGTCTCAAATCAAACTGAAGCCGAGTGGTTCGAGCATGGATGACACAACCGATTCAGGCAAGAATGCCGGCGGCGGTTCAAACTCAGATCCGGACGCGGAAGACAGCGGGGCTCGCACTCAATTGTTGGATGAGTCCGGCAGGCTGCGGTTGCAGATTGAAGAAGGCACAGTTGCACCTGGCGTCGAAGAACAATCCGCCGCAGAAAAAACAAAAAACTCACAACTTTCAATCGAGTCGAAAGAACCTGAAGCACAATCGGCTAACGAGCAAGCTGTGAGCCAACCTGGCTCAAGCAGCGCTTCGCCCGTGATCTTGCGTGCTAAAGAGCCGCTGGATTGGAGCGTCAACGGTCACGATGTTATTCGGCTTGTCACCATGTTGCTTACTGCGCTGATTTTTTGGCCGGCAAACGGCCGACTGGTTCTGCCCATAACCCCCGCCGAAATGCGTGATGACAACCCGTTCTTCATTCTTGCGAAAGTGTTTGTCGAAATCTACAACTATGTAGCCGCCGATCGCATATATCAATGGGTTCTTCTAGCGGCTATCATTTTTGTCATTCATTCGATTGTGTATAAGCTGTTGAAGAGCGGAGACGATTAAATCTGCAGCTAACAAGTAAAATCGCATAGTTCCAAAATAACAAGGAGAGCTTGCGCCCTCCTTGTGTTGCCCTCATTTTCGCATCAACAAAACTAACTAGCTGAACAGATTGGCGTCCCTGGCAGAGGAGACAAACCAATTGATCATTCCGGGCATGGACAGACCAACAATAATGATGGCGATGCCCAATGCGATGCGGTGATAGCTGGTCAATCCGACATGCAAGCCGGGAATACACAGCACCACTTTGCGCTGCAGGAAACCATGCATCATCATGGCAAATCCGACGAGCAGGCCACCGATTTCAGAGAAGTTAGCCAAAATATTCAGCAATGCTTCCAGGTTGGCCAGGTTGTTGACACGCACTGTTCCGGCGGTGTTGACGCCAGTTATGTATGTCGCGTCAGATCCTTGCGGTCCGATTGTTCCATTGGTGGCTCCCTGCAGAACAGGCGCATCCATATCGACCGATTGCGACGACTGTGCCGGCTGTTCGCCAAGTTGCAGGTTGCGTCCAAGCGCTGCTTCTTTCACGATTGCTGAACTGACAGGAGTGACCAGTCCATAAGTAGCGGCAATGGTGGCCGCGCGTGCAGCCTTGCGCTCGGACAGGAGTTGTTCGCAATATGCGTTGGCTCTCAATGCCAGAAGCTCCATTGACTCCTTGGGAGTAGCCATGCGGCAGGTCGGCTTTTCAGTAGTTTCCGCCAGGGCAACCGCATAGTTGGTCCTGTCGCCGCGCCAGCGGGTAAGGAAATTTGCAATGTCCTTACCTAGCGAAGCGCCCTTGGGAATTTGCGAGAACGGTCCGATTTCTGCATGGTTTTTGAAAAACTCGAGAGTATCGGTCTCGCCGCTGTCGATTGAATACTCGTAGAATGCAGGCACATTGGAGTACTGAGACATGATGTAAATTTCGCGATTAAAAGCAGGCTGTGGACCATGAATCCAAAGTACGGCTCCATTTGCGCTCTCACCGGCAATCTCCGATGCCTTTACTACGGCTCTAAGGTTATCTTGTCCTCCTAAGAATTTCATTTCGCTGATCA
Organism: bacterium; assembly: GCA_041911975.1. Taxonomy (GTDB): domain Bacteria; phylum Cyanobacteriota; class Vampirovibrionia; order Obscuribacterales; family Obscuribacteraceae; genus QKMZ01. The sequence goes on from JAYRNY010000120.1 coordinate 22,022, forward strand.
ACTTGATACCGCTTCCGATAGCCAGAGGCTCCAGTGCCTTTTGCTGCTCATCGGATGCCACCATCACCGATGTGATCACTCCTTTGGGAACGCTCTTCAGAGCAGCAGTCAGCTCTTCTGCTTGTCCAGCCAATGCCGAAGATCCATCGAGCACCACAATCAGGTTCTTAGGCGGCTTTACATTGATAGGCTTGATGGTTTCTACGACATACCTCTTTGCCACCTGTCCTCTCTTCAGTACTTGGGCGGCTTTCTTTTTAGCTTTGGTCGGCTTGAGGACGCGCGCAACATCCTCCAGTTGTTGCCGCACGCCTCTCGAGCCATCGATCATTACTACTACTTGTTGCGGCTTTCCGTCTTCTTCTGCAAGCTCGGCTTCCGCTTGAGCTTCCGCGGCAAGCTCTTGTTCGCGTTTTCTCTTTATCTTTTCCTTTTCCTCCTTTTCTTTCAGTTTTGTAGAAATCATGTCGAACACTGCCACTTGCTCCATTTTGGCTGGAAGCTGTGTGACTACGCCCACTTCATTTCCTTTCAGATCTTCCTTGCTCAGCGGTCCGGCAATGATATGTTGCCCGGATGTGCTCAACGACTGTTTCAAATCCGTGCTGTGCGCATTGAGTGCCAGCGGTGACTTGATGCGAAGCAAGTGCTCCCCGTCAAGCGTGAAATTGGTGGCGACAAAACGAGGGATCGGCAATGCCGCTTGCTTAGCGGATTCCGCCTTCAATGGAACGACCATTGTCATGCGAATCTTCAGTTCTTCATCTTGCTCGACTGGATAGCAATGCAGCAAGAATCGTCCGTGTCCGATCGGGGTCAGCATAGCCGGGC
>JAYRNY010000121.1:0-8099 GCA_041911975.1 bacterium
GCCGTTTGACGCGGATGATGTGTTGCAGCCTGAGTATCTCGAAAAGACCGTGCAAAAGCTGCTAAGCACTCAGGCTGACGGTGTCTATACCGACTTTGACATGTTCGGCGTGCAGAATGGGATTGCCTGCACCGAGACCAATGCGACGCGCATCCTTTCCGGTTGGTTTCCTCCCAATCCAGTCTTGATGCGCAAGGAAGTGTTGGACGAAACAGGCGGTTACGATCCTGCTTTCGATCTGGGTGAAGATGCCTGTCTTTGGATCTCAGCTCATTTATTGGGGAAAAACTTTGCTCACTTGCACGAGCCTCTTTATCGCTATCGCCGGCATGCGACCAGTGGAACGCTCATGCGTGGGCATGACTATCCGCTGATAATGACGAAATTAGCCGGAAAGTTTCCGCAGCTCTACTCGAAAAATGTCGTTGAAATAGTCGACCTTTTGGCGGACCACTGGATAAAAGACATTCAAACGCACAAGAATTTGCTGCAAGAATTTCAAAAGAAAGAAGCTGAATACAATCATCTGCATGATGAGTTTCACAAGCTGCTTGCTGCCGTCGAAAGTGCCGATGAGACTCGTGTGCAGGCGGTAAGCATCAAGCATACGATCAGGTTGCTCATTAACCAGATTAGATTTCGCCTGAGGGGGCGGCAAATGAAGGCAAGCAGTCAAACTGAATGAGTACGGTGAACCAGGATATCTCGCAAATTGAAAGCGGCGCAGACCGGCAGTCCGCGACTAGAGTCTTGCATTTGTACAAAGAGAGTCCGAGCTTTGCCAATGGCTTTGTCAGCCTGTCAGCTCGGCTTGAGTGCATGAGTGGAAAAACGCGCAGAATATGCTTTAACATTCCGGAAGAATTCTTTTGCATGACTACGGACAGCATCGAACCGTTCTTGATTGCATCAGTTTTTTTCGCCATGCAAGAGAAGACCACTCTTTATGTTCGTGGTCAGGTTTCGCACCGACTGCTGCATAATCTGCAACAATTTCAATCCGTCTGGCATTGCTGGAAGCCGCTGAAGTATGCTCCTTTTGAAATTGTCGCAGACAGTGTGAGCGAGCCTGCACACGCGCCTTCGAGCAAAGCAGTCGCCGGGTTTTCAGGCGGCGTGGACAGCACGTACACCGTATGGAAGCACACCTTAAGCGCAGGCGGTTTCAGAAAGAGAAACCTGGAAGCCGGACTTTTCGTTCATGGTTTTGATATTCCGCTGGAGCAGGACATCCAGTTTGCTCGCGCCGCAAGCAGGGCTCGTGAAACATTGCAGAGCGCCGGAATAAAACTATTGACGATGAAGAGCAACCTCTTTGACCCGGACTGGGAAATGTCGCACGGAGCTGCACTGGCGGCATGTCTTACTCTGCTCAAGGCGCACTTTGGCGAAGGTTTGATAGCCAGTACTTTTTCGTACCAAAATCTATATCTCCCCTGGGGCAGTAATCCAATTACGGATCCGCTTCTGTCCAGCTGCGGGTTCGACATAGTTCATGACGGGACGGAGGTATCCAGAAACGAAAAACAGGTTGCTATTTCTCAGTGGGCGGTCGGATACAACAATCTGAGAGTCTGTTATGAGGCTGCCGACAGGGATGAAAACTGCTGCCGTTGCGGCAAGTGCTTGATGATGTATGCGTCGCTTCAGGCTCTATCCTTGCCCATTCCTGCCTCATTCGACCAAGAAATAACCAGTGCGAACTATTTGCAATTGATCAATCTAAATGAGGCTTTCAGCTCTGCCTATACCGCCATGGCGGACAACTACAGGCGGGCTGGTTTCAGCAAGGCGGAGTGGTTCGGCCCGTTTAAGCGTTGTGCCGACTACAATCGCCGCCGAATCGCATTGGAGCGTCCCCTGTTGAATCGATTCGCTGACAGGCTGCGCAAAGTGTTGCTGCAATATCATTCGCGGCGCGGTCCCTAACCGAACGGATGTGGAAATGGGTTGAATCGATCCTTCCCCTTCGAATTTGAAGAATTGTCTCTGAAAAGTCGTTTTGTAGCCAACCAGCGTGCCGAAAAGTCGGACGATAGTGGTATCAATTCCGGTATCACTGCCTTGATGCAGGTTCCAAACTGTCTGGCATCTTCTGAAGTTATATCGCTCCACAAGACGGTCATTCCAGCATCTGACAGGTGTCGAGACAATTTTTGCAGGCTCTCCAGGTCGGCCGACCCTTGCTGCCAATTTTTTTCTTCGAACGCGGCATAATGAATCGGCTTGCTGTTTTTCATGAAAAATTCGAGAGCCGGGCAATCTGCCCAGCTTGCATAAAGCTCTGAGTGGTGCGAAAAAGACTTTACCCAACTAAAGTCTTGGCGAGATACGACATTGTGCCGTGCAGAGCTAAAAATCTGCTTAAAGCGAACTGCAATCGCTTCATCCATGGCTCTTACGCATGCCTGGCCGACGCCGGTATTGCAGGCGGTGCCAAAGGACCAATATGGATATCTGTCGCTGGAGAGTACGCAGAGCACAGCGGGAACCGGAATATCGCTCGAGATGTCGAACAAAAATGCTTTGATGGAGGCTCTTTCTAATCGTTGCAAGCGGTCGCTCAATGCGATTGGAATTTGGCGATGCTTAAGCAAAATGCGCGATTTAACCCTCCGCTGCAGCCAGTAATCCATGGCTGCGTCTCGCTCGATTAACTCACATATACAGGCCATCAGGGCTGAGGCGAAGTCTGTGTGAAATGCCGTGCCGGAGCTGGTTGCCACGCCGATAAGGGGTTCATCGGCTGATGTTCGAAATCTCTGCAGGGCGAATCCGGCTGGTATGTATACTGTTTTGCCGGTTTCAAGCTCATTCATTCGGCAATGAGTGAGCCGAACCTCAGGCGTGACTCCTTTGAAGCCTTCTGGACAATTCTCGAAGTCAGCGCAGCGTGGCAGGCGAGAATAAAAGGGGCTGTCCCCTGCCGAGATCGCACATGTTTCAGCGCTATCGATCCAATTGGCAGAACAGTATCGCTCCACCGCCTCAGCCAGGGCTTTTCCCATTGCTTCGTCGCGGCAGACTGCTGTGCCCTGCGCATTGTTGCTCTCAGCGGCAAAGTGGCGGCCTGTGCTGCGCGCTACATCGCACGCATAAGTCCACCAATCCGGCTCCGGAAAACCGGGATTGAATCCACGCACTCGTAAAATCGGGCCGTACTTGTTGTCAACCCAGTTCAGGATGGGTGCGGGGTCAAACAATTGTCAGTCCAGATTATGGAAAACTATGCCTTGAAGGAAGGCGGCCCATTGCACGGTCCGGCAATTTCAAGCCTTGCAGAGGCGGGCATCAACTCGATGTCCTGCAGAATGGCGTCTTTTGCCGACTCTATTCCAGCCTGCTGCTGTTTCAAGTTCGCCAAATAAGCTTCGTAATCTTCCGCAAAGGATGCCATTGTCATAATCCTCACTCCGACTCGACTAAAGACGAGAGTATCATATTGACATTTGCTCGTGCGTGGGTGGGTTTCCCACGCACAATGCCAATACGCTGCGCTGATCCAGTCCGTTTATTCCGAGCGCACGGTCGAGTTCTGAGTTGATAAAACCTGCTGTGGGGAAGACTGCCAGACCCATTGCTGTTACAGCCAGGAAAATATTCTGTGACACATGACCCGCGTCCAATAGCGCTAACTGGTATGCCCTGAGTTGGTACTTGTGAGCGATCTTGGAAAGCGAGCACACCAATATCAAGACCGCTGCTGGCTTTGATGCCTCGTGTTGAAGAAAGACGGAGTTATCGAGCCACAGTTTGAAGTCTCCTGGGCACAAAAGTGCCAGTTCATGATTCAGGGAATCGAAATGATAGATGCCTTGCTTAATGCCTTCGACGTTTAAAGCGACGCAATAAATTTCCGTCGACCCCAGATTGCCTGCGCTGGGCACATTGCGCCGGTGTTCTTGCCGGCCGCCCGCTTCTTCAGTGACGGTCCTTACGCCATTGCCAAGATAAAGCAGTTTGGCCAGGGAGTCCAAACTGATTGGCTCGTCTTTGAAAGCACGGCACGAATAGCGTGAAGCGATGACTTCATCCAAGCTCATGCTTAAATCAGCAGCCTGCACGTCCAGAGAAATCCGCTCGATGACCTCAAGTCTAAGTGGGGACTCTTGTACGAGATCGAGATTGCGTTCATCGTAATTGAATTGGAATTGTCTGGGCAGGTCGAGAGCTGTACTGGAGAGCGATGTCGCCAGGCAGTATTGCTCCATTATTGTTCCCATCACGTTATCGTCGTTCATTTGCCTATCCGCTGCCAATTTGCTCGACTGAAGCGTCTTGCCTCATTAATTGAAAACTCGATGTCGTCGCGTCGCCTCGAAAGCAATCAGGACATCTTGGTACTCGCACGACAGTGTTGTGTTCGAACGCACCACCAGTGGTGATAGTTAGCACGCTATTTTCCAATGAAGGAGCTGTCAATTTTCCAATTATTCTGACAATCTCCGCAGTCAGAACACCGGCAGCCATAGTCGCGGCCGGCAGAAATTCTCCTTGATGCGCAAGCGCCTCACCTGCGCGCGCCAGTTCTTTTTCATAGAGTTCTTCTTCAATCGCATGCTCCGCCGCGCTAATTCGGCGCAGTGTCAGGCAGCGGTAGCAAGCCGAGCAATCCGGAATCACCAGGGGGCCAATTTCGTAATTTGTGCCATCGTCATTGCCTCTGAGCCATTTGACCGAATGGTTCAAGCATAGCCTGTTTATGACCTCAAACAGCTCTCTTGATCCGGTAGTCGTAGCGGTGACGAGGAGATCCGTTGCCGGCAATATCTCCGTCAAGAGCAAATGAAGACCCTCTGACGAGCGCGCAAGGACAGGAATTCTTCGCCTGCAATCGATATCTTCCGAAGGCTCAGAATGCAGCTGAGCGATGGCATCACTCATAAAACCGTCGCTTGACCAGTCAATCGCATCTATGTTTTGAAATCCCGAGCGGCTGAGGAGATCGTAGCTTGCCGTTGCGAACAGCCCGTTGCCGACCAGCAACAGTCGAGCATTGGCCAGTCTTTCCTCCAGCTGCTCGGGCATAAGATTTGCTCTTGTAATGCCAAGCTTTCGTCCATAGAAAAGCAATTGTTTATTGCGCACCACATCTGAATCCGCGCTTTTCTCTTCAACTGAAGCTCCGGCGAATACCCCCCTCCTGAACATCGTCATAAGTGCTCGCGCCAGTTGATCTTCACTGAAGTCGGCGGGACGTTTGGCGAAAATCTCCTCGACGCTGAGAGAGCCGTCCAGCACTTGCAGCAGCCAGGCAAGCAAGGTTTGAGTTGCCTGTCCTCTCAGTATGCAAACGGATTCGCCACCTCTTATTTGCACGCCCAGTCCGTCAGGCATTTGAAAAAACTTGAGATCCGGAATCAGGCAAGGCTTCTTAGGGAAGTTCAGATTTTTGTCTCGAAACTGACTAATGGGCATGTGTATTGGCTTTTGGCGGGGCAGTGCATGAGCAGTCGGTCAGGCAGAAAGCCTTCAAGCTGATCTTAGAAAGAGATTCCATAAGCATAGTTAAATACAAATAACCGTCGACACCTGATGACAGCGACAGTCATGGTGCAAGATAAATACTTAACTGGAGGTGTCATGCTGGTTGTCTGCGGCGCCGGTGGATTTATCGGTGGATACATTGTCAAAAGTTTGATTGCCGCCGGCGAGTCAGTCCGTGCGATTGATATCAAGCCGCTAAGCAGCTGGTATCAGCTCAGCGCCGAAGCCGAGAATATTCAGGCTGACCTCAGTTTGCGCGAGCCATGCCATGAACTGCTCAGCCAGGCAAGCGCAGTATACAACCTGGCCTGCGACATGGGCGGCATTGGATTCATTGAGAACAATAAAGCCGAGTGCATGCTGAATGTTCTCATCAACACGCATCTCTTGAAGGCAGCTCAATACCATGGAGTAGGTCGGTATTTTTTCGCGTCTTCCGCCTGTGTCTATGCGGCATCGAAGCAGGATACTCCCGCTGTCAGAGCATTACGCGAGGAGGACGCCTATCCGGCAATGCCGGAAGACGGCTACGGGTGGGAAAAACTATTCAGCGAAAGAATGTGCAGGCATTTTTCCGAAGACTTTGGGATAGAGACACGAGTGGCTCGCTTCCACAATATCTACGGTCCGCACGGAGCCTATGGCGGAGGCAGGGAAAAGGCGCCGGCAGCCATATGCAGAAAGGTTATTGCCGCGCAAATATCCGGTCAAAGGCATCTGGAAATATGGGGCGACGGTAAGCAGACCCGCAGCTTCACTTATATCGACGATTGCGTGGCCGGCGTTGAAATGCTTATGAAAAGCTCCGTGTCCGACCCTATAAACTTGGGAAGCTCTGAGGTTGTTACGATCGACGAGCTCGTGAATATCGTCGAAGACATCGCCGGGACGAAATTAATCAGGCGATACCAGCCTTCTGCGCCTCTGGGCGTAGCAGGACGAAACAGTGACAACACGCTGATCAGGCGTCATTTTGGCTGGGAGCCGAGCACGCCATTGCGTGTAGGTCTTGAGAAAACATATCGCTGGATCTACGGCGAGATGTTGAAGACCCATGAGTCCGCTGCTCGCGTCGGTGAGGCCGAAAGACCAGAGCAGCGCGGTACTATCCCAATTCGTTCTTAGAGCTGACCAGCCCTTTGCGGCTGGCGAAGCGAAGCACAGCGCGGCGCAGATTGAGAAACTCTTTGTGAAAGCCGCCGGCGACCATCTCTTCATATGCCAGGTCAAATGTGTGCCCGTGGGCTTCCATGCGATAAATGCAGACCATGGCGCCGGTGCGGTCCTGCCCATGCAGGCAATGAACGAAAAGAGGGTGGTTCTCCGGATTAATAGCGACCTCCAGGAATTTCTTGATGGAAGCCTCGCTGGGTTCCTGAAAGGGCGTCATGGGTACACTGAAAAACTTCATGCCAAGCTTTTCGACGAGCTCCTTTTCCCTGGCAATCTGCCCGGGCTCTTCGCGCAAATTGATGATGGTTTTGACTCCCATCTCCTTGAGAATCTTGAGACCCTCGTCATTAGGTTGACCACCGCAATATATCTCTGCGGCTATCTGTCTCAGATTTGGAGTAGGCACGGTCGGGTCGTAGGCAAACATAGGCCTGCGGGGGCGGCTTGGGGCGAAATCAGGTTCAATCACGTCATTTATACCCTGTTTTATTTTGGTTTCTTGACCTGGAGACCAACTTTTGCAGTACTTTTCGGGATCTCGGGCGCTAAATGGCGGCAGGCGCCTTGTTTGCCAAGTACTATCGGGATCTTCGGCAAAATGTTTAAAATGAAGCGCTGTTTGGTCTTTTCCGTACATTGCGTGAATGAGTTTGGATCCATCGTCATCGCCGGACCGATTTGATGAGGGCACAAGTTTGCCGTCAGGGCGCATTACCAGTACCGAGGTAGAGCATCAGCGCTTGAAGCTCGCCCTGGCCGCGTGCTCAATCGGCTCCTGGGATTGGGATCTCGAGAAAGGGACCATCGAATGGTCCGAGCAGGTCTATAAGAATTTCGGGCTGAAGGGCGATGAAACCATAAGCGAGCAATTTGTTTACACCCTGGTTCATGAAGGCGACCGTTCTTCCATGCAGGAAAAACTGCATGCCGCATTGGCGGGCAGTGGTGACTATGAGTGCGAGTACAGAGTGATTCATCCGGACGGCTCAATACGCTTCCTGGAGTCGAAAGGGCATGTATTTTCAGTCAACGGAAAGCCTGTGCGAATGTCCGGCATCAATATCGATGTTTCCGATCGCGTCAACCAGAAGCTTCAGTTGGAGGAAAACACCCGAGAACTGAAGAGAAAGACTGACCTGCTCGAGCTTATATTGACCTGCACTCCCGATGGAGTGGTTGCCTGCGATGCCGAAGGCCGGTTTTTACTTTTCAATGCCTCGGCAGAAGAGGCGATTGGAATGGGCGCTGTAGAGCAAGGTCCGGCAGATTGGTCTGGTCTGTACGGTTGCTTTCTCGACGACAAAAATACCCCCTGCCCCGAATCTGAGCTGCCTCTGGTAAGGGCAATTGCCGGAGAGGAGGTTCGCAATCTTGAATTGTATCTGCGCAATCCGGGAAAGACAGGTGGTGTTTGGATTCACTGCAATGCCGGCCCACTA
>JAYRNY010000122.1:0-4039 GCA_041911975.1 bacterium
CACTGGCAAAGAACGATTCTATGAAAGCCGCCGCCGCGCAGGAAAGGCAGTCTGCAGTCAAATTCTCATCGCTGAAACATGAGGCCGGATTGCTTAAAGCCGAGCTTTTCATCAAGCAGAATCGTTTGCCTGAGGCGCTGGGTCCGCTTGTGGATATTGTTGTTGCGGAGCCGAAATCCATTATCGGCCAGGCTGCATACGAAAAATTGAAGGAAATTGGGTTTGCCGAAGAACCAGGCGCAGCCGGCTACCAGCCTGAAAAGACGGCGGATAAGTCGGCTCAAGAGGCGCCGGAATTAAAAGTCGTGGGTCGAGAGCTGAAGACGGTGGGACAGGAGCTCAAGCCGGTATCCCCAACTTTCAAGCCTGTTTCATCGACGCTCCGGGCAGTCGCTCCGCTCAAGACCGTTTCTCCGCCGACAAAGCCGGCGTCTGTGCAGGCGGCATATTCCAAAACCGCGCGTGCAGCGCAATCAACAAAAACACGCTAATTGCTGCAAAAAACATTTTGTGCTTCCGGGCTAGATAGTATAAAATCTGGTTTATAAATCGTATTTAAGATTACTTCCGTGAGGAGGCAATAGATGTCGACCAGTCTTAAGTTGGGCAAGAGCCTTTCTCGTTCCCTGTTTGCCTTCGGGGCGGTGGCTCTGGTCGGTCTGACTGCCATACCGCAAGCCAATGCGGACCCTTTCAAGCTGGGCGCCGAGCAAAAGCAGTACAACAATGACGGCAGTTATCCGGCTTACCCTCAATATCCCACTCCGCAAGCGATGCCGGCGCCGCGCCCGCCGATGACCGGCAATGTGCAGGAAAGTGCACCGCCGCGGCGTCCGATGAATGGCAATGTGCAGGAGAATGCGCCGCCGCGCCGCCCGATACCGGTACAGATTCAGAAAGTTGTTTTACCGGCAAGTTTTCTCGGCTCGTGGAATGTCACCGGTCAGCGCACCAAAGTGGAAGCCCTGCCTGAGTTTCAAGCCGGCGCTGAGGCTGTTTTCGCGCCCAATACAAGCAATGTCTGGAATATCGGCGGCGATCCGAATTCCGGATACAGTATGAGCAACGATGCGGGCGTCTCGACTTCCCTGGTTGTCGATAAAGTCGAAGGCAATACGGCTTTCATCCGTTATCAACATCCTATTAAGAACACCGTAGCCGGAGAAGCCATCGTAATGAGCCTCGTGCCAGGTGGTGCGCAATTTAATGGTTTAGAGCGTGTCAGTATCTCCAAACAAGGCCAGGTGCGCGCTAAAGTAACCTATCAATTGGTTGGCAGAAGAGGCAGATGACCTCTCTATAAATTCATGCGGAATCCCAGTCGTATAAAGTTTTCGGGTCTGGTGCTCTATGCCGGTCTTATTGCGGTATGGGCAATTCCTTGCCTGGCCCAGAATGCAATTCAGAGCATCGCTCAAGCTGACAATGTCGAGCTGAAGCCGCCCATCGAAAGGGACCAGTCTTCTAAGCCCGGCGCCGATGCATTGCCTGCCAGTGTGCAAAGCAATGACAAGCTGCAGGAGCCGTTTCCGGCGCATACTGACTCTGCTAACGCTCATTCCACAGATGGGCGCCCGCTGCTTCGCGGGCTGGCGGAAGCCGCTTCCGTCAATGGGCATGCACGATTGCTGGCTACGACTCCTTTGACCCATCACCGTGACCGATCGGTGCATTTCATCGAATTGAATATCAAGAACATCAGCGATCAGGTTGTAGTGATTGATGCCAATCAAGCGGAAGTGACTGTGAACGGGAAAACCTACAAGCCTTGCGATGCAAAAGAATTGCAGCATGATGCGCAATCGACTCTTTCCACAGGTGGAAAGCTTGCGGTAGCAGGCGTTACGGCAATGTCTCTTGGCCTGGCCGGTGACATTTTCTATGAATTCATCACTCCGGGACAAAACAGAAAACGTGATTTGGGCATTGCCCTGGGGCGGGACGGCACTCGCCACGAGGTGGAAGTGGAGAATTTCGGCAAGCGGGTTCTCATGCCTGGAGATGAAACCCAGGGCTGGCTCGGCTTCGATGCTGTTTCTATGCCGCAGGTAGACGCCATACGTGTGCCTATCTCCTATATGCCGCCTACTTTGCCTGCCGCTGTTTTGACGGTTTCTGTGGATAAACCGGCAAGAAAGGTGCTGCCCGCATCCAGCAACTGATTCGGCAAATTTAGTGGGTGATATCTGAAACTTGAAGTGAAACTTGAGAAAAAGGCTTAATGCAGGCTAACTGCGCTAGAATCACTCTCGTTTCACAGTAATTAGGAGTTGCCAAGCGAATGCTTACATTTAATGGCCGCGATAACTGTTTGGGTAGAGTGGTACTGTCTGTAGTGGCAGCAATGCTTTGCCTGATGACCAGCATCTGTTTTACAAGCTCAGCGAACGCAATTGAACCTAAGTCTGCCGCTGGCAAGAAGGGAAAAATGACAGAACCAGTAGTTGTGATGGAAACCACCAAAGGCACCATCAAAATCCAATTGTTCACCAACGAAGTCCCAACGACCGCAACTAACTTCCAAAACCTGGTATCCAAAGGCTTCTACAACGGTCTTACCTTCCACAGATACGAGCCTGGATTTGTTATTCAAGGCGGCGATCCCAAAGGTGATGGTACAGGCGGCTACATCGATCCGGCTACCAAGCAAGAGCACCGCATTCCTCTGGAAGTGAAGCCGAGCCTCAAGCACGATCAAGCCGGCATGGTGGCGATGGCCAGAGCTAACGACCCCAATTCTGCAAGCTGCCAGTTCTACATCACATTGGCTCCTGCATCTTTCCTCGACATGAACTATGCCGTATTCGGCAAAGTCATCGACGGACTGCAAGTAGTCAGCCAGCTTCGCAAAGGCGACAAAATGACCAAAGTAACCATGCTCGAAACCGCTAACAGATAGATAGTCTCTTTAGAAGATCGAAAGTTCAAAAGATTCGACAGTTACAGAAAACTTGAAGGAGGCGACATGCGTCGCCTCCTTTTCTTTGTTAGTTTGTTCGCGTATTTGTTCCCGACGATCAACATTTTCGAAAGTGTTGCATTGAAAAAAGACGGCTCGCTGATTTGTTTTACGCTATGCGCAAGTCATGGAGGACTTTCTAGCTATGCGGAAAACATTAGTGTTTGTGGCAATATTGGCAATGCAAGCTGCGCCAGCTTTGGCAAAGGATGCAGCGAGCAATACAGCGGATCAAATTGCCGAAAATCACATCAAACAGACAGCGCTAATACCAGTGAAAATCGCATCATTTGCCAGCGGTGTTTTAATCGGCACGCCCATTGCGATTGCGCGCTGCGAATCGAAAAGAATGGATATGTATCTGACCAGTTTTGCCAAAGAATTCGATAGAAATGACCAGTGGGTGACGCCGACTATGGCGTTATCTATTCCCGGACAAACACTGCGTGCGGCTGGAACGGTCTCAGAAGGTGTTTTGAACGGAGTCGGAAACGCATTTTTCGGCAGTCTGGAATCACCATTTTCGGACGATGTCTACAGTTTGAAAAAGCTGGAAACGCTCGACTAGTCCGGATTCTCATTTGACCACAAAATAGGGACGAGGCGCTCGCTTCGTCTCTTCACTTACTTCTAAATTCAGGATCAGATCTTGATGTACCTGCCTGAAGTCCATGCCGACCCGCCTGCGCCTACAAGGACGCCCAGACCGAGCATGACTCCGAAGGTCTGCCACATTCCGTACTCCAAATTTCTGGGCAAGAATGGTGCGAGACTGACTAACTGATCCGTGACATATGGATCGAGATACATGTGCACAATGGCGAGGACAAATATTGCGACAGCGGCTGAGCCAGCTCCGTAGGCGGCGCCCTGTAGTACGAACGGACCCTTGATATAAAAGGGGCTGACGCCCATCAAGCTGAGAATTTCAATTTCGCGTTGTCTTGATTCGATAAGCAAGTGAATCGTGTTGCCGATGACAGTTAGCGTCGCTGCCGAAAGTGCGGCTGTTACTGCGACTCCGGCTATCTCGATGAAGTGCCGAAACTCATTTATTTTGCGCGCCAGATTGAGCGGATA
>JAYRNY010000123.1:0-2464 GCA_041911975.1 bacterium
AATTTACTACTTCTCCAAGATGATCCAAATCTGCATATGATTGATGCGAGCGATACGAAAGCCACGGGTGAAGGATTGGCCCATCCGGAGCGATTTCCAAGACTCGACACGATTGAATTGCAGAGTAACCAACTGACCGAAAAGGGCATTCAAACTCTGGCGGAGATCAAGCTCTTAAAGGAACTGGATATTCGTGGAGGCAAATTCGACATTGAATGGTTGCGTCATTTGAGATCGGCAAAAAAACTTCGCAAACTGAAGGTTTCCGACACCGAAGATGCCGGTCGGATCAAAGGGATTCTGCCTAACTGCGAGATTGAGAAAGGCACTGCGCACGAGCACAGAGAATAAAAAGATGCTCTGAAGCGCATCTTCGCCATAATCAAAAAGCGGCGCTATTTGAGTCAGACCTGGATTGGTCTGACTCTCTTTTAAATTAGTTCTTCTCGGTGAAGCGCCGAAGATACCGGAAGAACAAACAACGCAACCAGAGTCCAACTCAGACAATGATAAATATGCCCAGCTCTTGGCAACCTAAACGCTTGCAAGGCTTGTGAAGATTAACATGATCTCAGACAGGCTTGCGCGCTGTCAGCGACATATTCGAAGTCGAGCCTGTGGTGAGCTTGATGACCATATCGATAGCGGTAAAAGCAGAGACGAAAATCAGGTTGCGCAGGCTGTTTCTTTGAAATTCCGCCGGTGGAAAGAGCCGATCGGACATGCGGCTGAAAATGCCGTCCCTCTGCCTGTCCGGAGAGCCGAAAAGCGAATGCATCGTCCAGTTCCAGAAAGCGGGAGCCGGGTGAAACTGAATCTCCTCGACGGCAAAACCAGTCTCCTCCATCAATCGTTTTAACGTTGAAGGGCTGTAGAAAATCCAATGCCTGGGAAAGTGATAACCGCCCCAGTGGCGGTTTTTAAAGAGTCTGGCGTCGGCTGCTTCCACGTTCGGAGTCTCGACAAGGAAGATGCCGCCCGGTTTTAAAACTTCGAAAGCTCGTTTGGCGAAGACCCTGGGGTCGGCTACATGCTCTATAACATGCGTGGCGACGACCAGATCGAAGAATTGCTCGGGTATTGGGGCCTCTTCAAATCGCCCTGAGTAGACAGTGTGTCCCGCTTCCCTTGCCAGTTTCACCGCTTTCTCGTCAAAGTCGACGCCGAAAGTCTCTACCTTGACGCTTCTTACCTGCTTGTACCAGTTGAGGGCACGCCCGTCGGCGCAGCCGATATCAAGCACCTTCAGGCTTTCTGAGCGCGTGCATTTGGACAGCGCTTTTTCCAGGCGGCTCAAATACACGTGCCGGCGAGCCTTGTACAAGAGCGAGCCGGTGTTCTCCATTTCCACATTCTTTTCAGCCAGATGGTAGGCGTAATACTGGCTGGGATAGATAGTGGACAACTCGGAGATATCCGGTCGCGGATTCAGGTATACAAGCCCGCAGTCCTTGCACTTGACCACGCGAAATGTGTCGGATGTAGTGTTCTTATATTCATGCTCAACTCCGTATGTAACCAGGCTATACGCGCTGCTGCCGCAGTTGTTGCAGCAGACGTCCACTTTCTTGATTGCTGCTTTCATTGCGCTTTGCATACGAATGGTCGGCTTAACTTGTCTTTCCTTTCGTCCAGCATACAATTTTTAGATTACAGGCTTCAAGATTCAACTTATGGAGCCTGCGTTGCTGCATAATTCTAAGAACTGGAAACCTATATAAGTTAAGCGTATTAAGCCCCTATGCCACGTAAGCAAGCGCCAGCGCAAGAAGAAAAGCCGACACGCTCTGGTTCATGGGTGCAAGTCGAAGGTGGTCCCATCCTTGCCTGCATCGACATGGGCACCAACTCCTTTCACATGATTGTCTGCCAGGCAAGCTCCGAACGCGATCACTTCGAAGTAATAACCAAAGTCAAAGAAGCGGTGCCGTTTTTCAGGCGTTCCTTGACTGCGCACTATATCGACGAAGTGGCCTTGAGCTCTGCCATAAGCATCCTCAAGATAATGCGCAAGAAGGCCTATGAAAAGGGCGCCGACAGCATCGTTGCCGTAGCTACATCGGCTGTTCGCGAGTCCAGGAACGGGGCGGAAGTGCTGAGCAAAATCAAAGAAGAATTGGAAATCGATGCCCGCATGATTTCCGGTAAAGAAGAAGCTCGCCTCATTTACTTGGGCGTCTTATGGAGCATGCCGAAACTAAAAGGAAGCTTCGGCATTGTCGATATCGGCGGCGGTTCGACGGAAGTGATTATGGGCGATCGCCACGGTATCTCCTTTGCAGAGTCGTACAAACTCGGCGCGGCCCGTCTCACCCAGCGGTTTTTCAAAAAAGGCCTGCCTACTCAGGAAACGCTTCGCGAGCTGCACGACGAAGTCAGAGGCGTTTTGCGACCGGCGGCGGCAAGATTGCAAGAACTGGGCGGTGTGCAACAACTGATTGGTACGTCGGGAACCGTTCAATCC
>JAYRNY010000124.1:0-4041 GCA_041911975.1 bacterium
AATCTCTCCCGCTTCCCTTTTCGCTGTTTCCAATTCTTTACGGCTGACCACACCTTCTTGATACAAGGACTCGAAGAGCTCTGCACGCTCCTTGCGCTCTCTAATTTGCTTCTCTGCGTCGCTGACGGTGGAATCGAGTTCGTTGAATCGGGCGGTCAATTCTTTCTTACGCCCTTCCAGCTCTTTTAGGGAGAGGAAGTCGACCGGCTGCGCGTACATTCCCAGTGCATCCATGCCGATGGGTACAATCGGAGGCGGTGGTGGAACCAAGCCATTATTCAATCTGGGAGTGGAAGCGGTTGTTTTCGTGCGTTTTACGACAGCCGCTTTGTTAGATGATTTTGCCGGTTCAGTCTTTTCAGCCTTCGCCTGGCCGTCGTCTTTAGCGCTGCCGCTTTTTGCCTTGCTCGTGTCAGAGGTCTTTGTGTCTTTTGTGTATTTGGCTTGTTTAGTGTCTTTAGGATCTCTAGTATCTCTGGTACCTCTAGTACCTTTGCCGACATATTCTTCCCTGTCAGCGTTCAAGGTCGAAAGCGGTATTTCCCTCAGCCTTGCCACCTTAGCCTGAGTTGCCGGCGCTTTCGCCTGAGCTGCTGGAATGGCGGCTGGCGGAGCTGCCGTTGGTTTTGCTGCAGAAGATGCTCCTAAAGGAGCGGTCTTTACAAGTTTCGCTTTCTCATGTAACGAGTTTTCAGCATAAGCAGGCGATATCACCAATAGATATACCAACGACAAAGCCGAGCCCAGGGCGGCTCTATGCAAATCTTTGTGTGTAGTCTGTCGCTGCGGCATATAATGAATCCGAAGGTTATTGTACTCTTGTGATTGTCGATAAGCCTGCGCCTAACCAGGCTAGTGGATAAGACGTCGTGAGACGTGCAGGGTTTCACTTGGGTTTCATTTTCTTCGATCAAGTAAAGGTAAGGCAACGGTCATGGGTTTGAACAAGAGGCTGCAAGTCCTTTTTCTGGGAGATATCATCGGCAAGCCTGGCCGTCAGGTGGTCAGGCGCTATCTGAGCAGCCTGGCCAGCAAGCCTGATCTGATTATCGCCAATGCGGAGAATGCCGCACACGGCTTCGGCACGACCGAGTCCAACCTGGACGAGCTGCGCACATCCGGCGTGCAGGCATTTACCGGCGGCAATCATACATTCGACCGCAAGGAATTACTGGAATTCATCGACAAGCAGGTCAATGTCATTCGCCCGGCCAATTATCCTGACGGCACGCCCGGCAAGGGATATTGCGTTGTCGAAGTGGGCCAGCACAAAGTGGCGCTGCTCAATTTGATTGGGCGCGTCTTCATGGAGCCTCTGGAATCTCCATTTATTGCCGCAGACCGGATTTTGCCCGAGCTTGAAAAGCAGACCAAGATCATAATAGTCGACATCCATGCCGAAGCTACGGCCGAGAAAGTCGCTATGGGCTTGTATCTCGACGGCCGCGTGTCGGCTGTGCTCGGAACGCATACGCATGTTCAGACTGCCGACGAGCGCATTTTGCCTGAAGGGACGGCCTATATCACTGACGCGGGCGCCTGCGGGCCGGCTGAAGGCGTGATTGGCATGGAGAAAGAAGGAGTCTTCAGGCGCATGATAAAACAGCTTCCCACGCGCTTCGAAGTGGCGGAAGGACCGGCTCTTCTTTGTGGAGTAATGCTCAACATGGCCACGAATTCCGGCAAAGCTATTTCCATCGAGCGCGTTCAATATAGAGAATCAGCACAACTCTCGGCAAAATCTACACAAGAAATCATGTCGATCGGTTAGGCGCGGCAACTGGGATTTTCTGTGACTTTGATGCAAGCCGACTTCCATCTGCACACCCACCATTCAGACGGCACCTGGTCTCCAAAAGAGCTGGTCGAGCATGCAGTATCGATCAAACTCACTCACATGTCCATCACCGATCATGATACTACATATGGTATCGCCGAGGCGATCGAGGCAGCGCAAGGGCGAGTGGAAATTATTCCGGGAGTGGAGATAAACACAATCAGGCGTGAACCTGACGGTACACATAAAGACGTACATATACTGGGTTATTTCATCGATCGACACAATGAAAAACTACAATCTCTTCTTACTCGCCAGAGAGACGCTCGCAACGAGCATGTTGAAAAAATTGTGGCAAATCTCCAAGCGGCCGGGCAGCCTCTGACAATGCGAATGCTGCGCGAAAAGGCCGGACTGGGCTCGATTGGAAAAGCTCACATCACGCAGTGCATGGTCGAATGCGGCATGGCCAGCGACCTCATGGAAGCGTACGAAAAATTTGTCTGCAAGGGGTCGCCGTTCTATGTTCGCAGAGAAAGCGCTTCTCCTCAAGAAGCTATCCAAGCAATAAATGAATCGGGCGGATTTGCGTCCATCGCGCATCCAGGAAAGTCGCCGGAGATGATGGAATATATCTTGAGTCTAAAACAGCAAGGATTGGCTGGTGTGGAGGCTTTCCACCGCATGCACTCGGTCAATTTAGTGCGCCAGTACATTCGTTTTGCCAACCGCAATTCGCTCATTATTACCGGCGGCTCTGATTGCCACGGACCATTTAAAGAATACAAAGCAACGGCCGGATCAATCTCCATGCCGAAAGACATCGTCAGGAAATTCCTGGCCTCAAAGAACGCGGTCAACCTTTGACTTCAGATCTCCGGTATCGATCTCGCCGGAGTGACTGCTTGAAAGTTTTCCCGTTTTGTCGAGAACGACATTGAGAGGAATATAGCCTTTGTAGTATGTCTTTATGAGCTTCACAACACTGGCATTGGCAGGATGATCGACGTCAATTACAATTACTTTTACTTTGTCTTGAATCTTCTTGTACAGGTCTACAAGCCGCTTCGCCTGCCGATTGGTGTTGAGATCGCCGGCCGCCCCGAAAAAAATCAAAGTCGGTTTGTTGTCTTCCAGGCTGGCATCATCCATTTTGTCGCCAACAATTGGAAAGCCGTTATCAGTGTCTTGCACGAAAGATATGCCGTCTTTGAGTCTAAGATTTTCCGCAGCAATTGCAGCCGAAACAATCATCGAAAAAAGCGCCACAAACATTAATGAAGACACACTGAGTGTGCGCGTTTTTCTCAGCTTCCAATCGATTTTTTCGGTCCGCTCTTGAAGGTCTGTCATAAAATCAGTAAGAAATTTGCCCCGGTCGGCAACGCACTTCGCGACGCACAGTATTTTAGACCAGAAAGGGATCCGTTATGTTCCAAACTTGCCGAATGTACCTGCTCGGCTCGTAAAACGCACGGCCTTATAGGTTTTTATAGGTTTGCCGGTTGAATGGTCAATCTGCCCTAGTGTGACACTAGTTTGAATCTCTAACTTCACCGGCACGAAAGTCGCTGGCTTTGAGATTGTGGACATAGCGCGCCCACTTTTGCTGCTCGTAGCTCTGGCAATATTCGTAGAGGCTCTTCAAAAGAAGCCGGCCTGATTTGGAATTGCCTTTGAGGACTAGCTTTTGCTCCTGCCCTTTCGCGCCTGGACTTTTGGCAGCGACTTCAGCAATAGAAATCTCGCAATGAATGACTCTGTCTACATTAGTAAGAACCGGAGCATCCAGCCTCTCTTTGATCCAGCGCGACAGAACTTCAGTGGCTGGGAGCGACTGGTCGGATGCATGCAAATATTCGGCGAACGCCTCAAGAATCACGTTCTGTCGTCCTTTCCGGTCTTGTCTAGCGGCCTATGCACCGACTATATCACAGGAAGACAAGCGGTTGAGGCAGTTTGTTTCGTTAAATGTAACAGACCTTTTCTTCGACCTTGCGGTGCTTGATTTCGCAGATTCGATTCACCTGTACTATGCGCAAATCAGCCTGACAAGCTGAGTTGTGACAATTTCACAGCGCCATGGTTTGGCCACATCTACTGATAAAGCGGCATTTCATAACTCTCGACCTTGAGGACCTGTACGAAATGGCTCGCTATCGGACACTTACTTGGCTTTGTAGGTTAAAGTTTTGCCACCGTTCTGTAGAGAGCTACCCTTAAGAGATATAATTGTGTTACTTGAGGTCGCTCGACTCAAGAGA
>JAYRNY010000125.1:0-5354 GCA_041911975.1 bacterium
CACCAGGGCTACCTGAGCGCATGCTTTTCGAAGAAATTCCAGATTGCTGCATTGCCGTCGAAGTCGCGGCACACCGGACCGATAATCGACTTTGGAAGATACTGCTGACCGTCCGGCCAGGTGTGCCCGCCGCCACGAATCTCATATAGCAGCACTTCATTGGGGCTACCGGCTGAGCCGTATTGTTCGACAATCACGCGCGAGTCGTCCCTGCGATCTTTGTCGGGAAGCTCAATAGTGTTTGGTGTTGCATTATTGTTGTTCTTCGCCAGCCAGAATTTGACTGATTGGCGACCTGGTATCACTTCGCCACGCCCTTTGCGCAGAACCTTGCCGCCCACTTTGCCGCCTTCCCATGGCACAAGAGTATCTTTAGTGCCGAGCAGCATCATGATTGGTTTTGGTGCGACATTGAGACCGAGAAAAGTTTTGGAAACAGATGCTGCAACTGTGGCGACGGCAGCAATTTTGTCAGGCAACTGAATGGCAAGAAACTGGCTGAAGAAGCCGCCATTTGAAATGCCTGTTGCGTAAACGCGTTTTGGATCAATCAGCCTTCGCGCATTCAATTCATCGATTATTTTTGAAATGAAACCTACGTCGTCGTAATTCGTTTTCGACAGATCCGGTCTGCCGTCATTCCAGTGTCTGTCGATAGCGTCCGGATAGACAATGATGAAACCTTTTTCGTCAGCCAGTTTTGCCAGACCGCCGGCACATTTGTCCGTGCCTTCAGCGGTGCCTCCGCCGCCGTGGAACGCTAGCACAAGCGGCGCAGGCAGTGTCGCTGACTCGGGCTTGTAGTAGTAGTAGCGGCGATTTATGCCGTCCACTGCCATCTCCTTCAGTTGTGGTTTGCCTTTGCCCGACCATCTCTCTTCAATGCTTCTCGGTTTCAAAAAGGCGAAATTGCGCAACCCGCCGCGGCCCTGTTCACTGGCGCCCTGTCCCTGTGCCGAGCGCCAGCGCGTACGCATTCCAAACCGACTTCCAGAGCCCATTCCAAGACCGGCAGAGCCTCTGTTGAAACCACCGGCTTGTGAGTCTTCATTCTGCGCATGCACGAACGGCGCCAGGGCAAAGAGAGCCAACACGGCCGGAGTCACGGACCAAAAAGCCCTCTTTGCCCTTGTACTCATATTTACTATTAACCTCGAGTTGGCTGCCGTACAAAGACAGATACCCGGTTCGTTTGCAAAAGTTTCGTCGGTCAGTGAAAACGGCCGAATTCATTGCAGAGAATGCGACCACAGGTGACAAATCACGACCAGCGGGCTTGGAGGCTTAAAATTTTGTGTCGGCTTGAGCCTGCTTCGCTACTACAGTTCTATTGTTTCCTCATCGACGACTCGGCCGGGAGTGTCTGTCAGCAGCAATCGCCAGCGCATTTCGAATGGATACGGAATGGGGACCGAGACGTCCGCTTTTTGTTGGTGAACCTCCGACCACCAGCCAAAATCTCCCTGCCTTTGTGATGAGTGTTTTTCCCACTCGCTCCATTGATTGGGCACTTGATTGGTGATTTCAGGAAAGCAGAACAGTTCCATTGGCTCTTGAGCCGTTTTGCCCTCAGAGTCTAGCTGATCTACAGTGATGCCAAAACTTCTTTTGCCCTTAAAATCATCCTGATTGATGTGGTTCTTCCATTGCAACACACGATAACCATCTTTTACCGCGAATCGATTCGGATTGAGATTGCCGGTGCCGCATCCACCGGGATCGAAGTCAGTGCAATGCAATAAGGAGACATGCTCGGCAGAGATGAGCGTCTCCGGCAGTCGACGCAGCGAGCTGACGCGAAGCTGAACCTGTCGCTGCAGCCAGAGCTTTGTTTGCAAGTCGTAAATGCTGAATCCGTGTCCGACTTTCACGGCGACGTAGCGGACTGGTGATGATTTGTTTGCTTTACCGAATACAGCCAATGGAAGAACGGCTGAAGACAAAAAGAGAAGTATCAGAATCAACTGCTGTTTCAATCAAATCTCCCCAGACAGGACCTTCGCTCCGGACCGACTTAGCTGCCAGAGCCGGTTTACGTCGGGTGAATCCTCTCTGTCATTTGCGAATGCAGCGTCAATCAAAATTTCACGCCACCTGCCATCATCTTCATCCGATGAATATGATGGACCCTCCACCTGCTGTCTTACATAGCCATCGTGATCGAACAGGAAATATGCTTGCGTCTTCAGGTCGCCAGCGATTCGCAAGACGCCGTCATTGTACGCGCCGATTACTATCCCACGTGCATGGACATTGCCCAGTACTATTACTGGTGCTCCAGCCTTGATCATGTTGTGGACTGTCAAGTTGCCGCGCACAAAAAGCAGCGGACCAAAGGACAGATTTCTGTTAAACAAATCTCCGCTAATCGAGAGATCGCCGTCACAGGCTAATCCAGCCAGTCGTTTGGCGGCAATCCATTCGGCATTGAAGTCTAATTCGAGGTCACCTGCCAGTGTTGTGCCTCCCGGTAAAAGAAGTACTTGATGCTTTCGATAACGTTCCAAATGGTTGTGCACAAACTCCCTGAAGTATTCAGGATATGATGAACTCTCCGGCTCGAAAGGGACAACGCTCTCAATCTGCTTGGACAAGGGCTCAATAAGCTCTTGAGCCAATACCAATCGGCCCGCGTTGTTAGGATCGATTGGATGCAACGACAATTCTTGTTTCAAACTCACCTCTATCCGTAGCGGCAATCGTAATGAAGTTTTTTACTGATAACAAATTGCAATTAGGATGTCAGCAGGCCGTCTGGTGATTGCCTGAGGTGCGCTTCTCGATTTTCCATTCAGTCGCCCGTGGAAGAGAAGTTCGTTATTGAGTTGTCAAATCGCCACTAACTGATGTAATTGCGTGATGCGTCGAATTTGGGCAGCGCTGCGAATTGTTGTTCGAGCGAATCTTCTTCGGTGGTGAAAACGATCGACGGTTGCGGCGCGAGCAAGAGATGATTGATGTGAGCGCTTGCTTCATTCAATTTGTCTTTTACTGCGCTGGTCGGTGCACCAATCGCAGCTGCAAAGGCAGCGCGTTTTTCGTTGCGGCTATCTATTCCAAGGTTGAGGAATGATATCCAAATGGCGCGCAGGAAGGGAAACGCGATAAGAAAAACGGCATAGCCGAGCATGAAAATTGACACGTGGTGAAACGCCTGCAACGGCTTGGTGAAGAACGATGCTGCGTATAGCCAGTAACAGCCAATGAGATTCAAAAATGCAAGGCACGCTATTTTCGTTGTCGATCCGGCGCCTTGCAGCGAGAATACCCAGCGGCGTTCTTCTAGGAAGCGCGACAATTGAGTTGGCGTATTCGCTGCTACGCCCTGCCATGATTGATCTGCTTGTCGTTTCAAATGGCTGCGGTACAAGTCTCTGAGCGGATCGCTGCCGCCCGGGTTTGTTTGCGGTTTGAGACTAAGTGGTTGTTCGGAAATGTTATCTTCGCGAACGAATGAAGGGAAAACATAGAGAATATTGCCTTTGTCCGTCACTTCAGGCGAGCCGTTGAAGTGCACTAATATGGGCAGCATCCAGTCTTCGGTTCCGCTGCTGTCACCTGCGTAAGGTGCGATTTGTTCTGCTACCACAACTCCATGGTTGCGTTTAATCACAAGACCAATCTGATGCCAGTAGCGTTCTTTCAAGTCAGCATTCGGGTCGCCGTCTCCAAAGAGATACGAGAAGCAATTGGTGACGAAGTCGCCCTTCTTCTCTTGCTCTTTCGGTCCATGTTGGAGCTGGGTCAGTGTCTTTGGCGTCGAATTTTTCGATGAATAATAATAGTCGTACGAATAGCCGCACGAGCTGCCATAACACGGATCCGACCAGTAATAGCTCCAATCCAGAAGGCGAATGAAGTCGTATGTGATGTCGCCTACAGGAATGTGGATGTTTCCTATGCCGCTGGCTAAGTCTCCCAATCCGCCGCCGGCATCGCCAAAGCTGAGGTCGCCGCCGCCTCCATTGTCGTTGAAGATAGCGGCGATGGCTGCGATGACTGCAAAGATGACGAGCGCAATCGACGCAATAAGCAAAACGCCGAACATGACGCGAAAGAGAAAGTTCATCGCGACGAGCGTGAGCTTGACGGCAAGGACTGTCAGTCCGACCGCCAGGCGGAAGATGACTCGAAGTGCACGAAAGAAGAAATTGCCGTTTGTGGAGAACAACTGCTTCGTAATGTCGTACAAGTATGCGCGCTCGAATCCCGGTGAGAACTCATAAAGAAGCGCACCTGAGGAGTCGACCTTCAGGTGCGCAGCTGTTTCCGCCGCGATGATGTTGAGCTGTTGCGACGCGGTCGCTAAGGGCAGGCTTGTTGTGAGTGCGATGTTTTCCGGCGTTACCTTGAATCTCAAAGTATTGATCGCGTCGAGGACTTGAGTCTTTTCTTTGGTGTGAATAGGCTTCAGAAGTGCAGATAACATTGTTTTTGCTTCCTTGGATGCAAGAAACCGGCGAACGCTTACGTGGTTTCGCCTCGAAATGGTTGATGCGCGGAGAGAGGGCTGTTGTTGCTGTATTCGTTTTCTCGTTGTTCCGAGTATAAGTGTCTTCTTGGCAACAAGGCTGGATTCTTATCATTGCTTCACAATTGCCGGACAGGTAAGCCAGCGAATGATTCCCGGACTGCCGATTTGGTAGAAGGAAGGCATTGAGCGTATAGTAATAGTCCTAAGAGACCGGACTTACTAGATGAAAGCGATTATGGACAAACTGGCTGGGATGGTGTGGCTTTTTATCAAGCCCGGCAAGTTTTTCGATCGCGTCGCGAAGAAAGGCAAGTATGCGGACTGTCTTATACTAATGATGGCGCTCGCTGTGCTCATCGGCGCCGGCCTTCACGTCGATGACCGCAATATGACGGTGGAAAAGGTGGCTATGGAGGCTGGGCTCGATGCTCTTGCCGTCTTTTCCGCTCTTGTGCTTCTCACTGGCGTCTGGGGGCTATTTGCGGCGCTCATAGGTTTGCGCATGCGTCCGCGCATTGCCGTGGCAATCACCTTTAAAGAAGCGCTCCCGCGCTGCATTCGTGTGGTTTCATTCGCGCTGGCGCCTTTGGCGTTGCTAATCTTCCCTGCCAGTTTTTGCCTGGGGATGGCGGCTATCGGGCTGTTGGTTTTTTCGATAATTGGTTTATCCAAGGCCCTTTCACTAAAGGTCATGCCGTCATTGATCGTGAATGCGCTGGTGTTGGGAGCCATTGGAGGCGCTAGCTGGTTTGTCCTCAATACATTTTTCAAGCCGGCCGCGAGGGCGGTTTTTACTCCAGACCAAATCGAGTATCCTGCCCAAACGCTGATTGGCAAGGAGGCACCGGATATTCTGCTCGCTCCAACGGGAGGAACTCCG
>JAYRNY010000126.1:0-8128 GCA_041911975.1 bacterium
AAACTCGTTTGCCGGCGAGTCGCCCAGATAATATGCCTGCGTTCCGGTTATAGACAAGCCGGAATTTTGCCCGCAAGTGAGCACGACATCTTTGGGAATGCGAGGATCAAATAATGCGCGCAAGTGAAGTCCGGACGTATTGCGGTAAGTGTTCATCAGTCCGCTCAAGTTCATACTTAAGGCATGAACAGCCGTTTGTCGCCGCGATGTGAATTTCTTGCGCATCTCTTTTACGTGACGCTCGAAATTCCCTTCTTCAATCAAATCAGCAAGCACGAGCTGTTCTATGATCGGCAAATCGCGATCGAACATGTACTTGGCGGCGCGCACAATTTCAGTTGTCGCGTTATTTGGAAGAATCACAAATCCCATGCGGATGAGCGGGCACAGTGTGCGCCAGAAAGTTGACTGATAGATGACGCGACCGTTTGGATCCAGGGCGAAAAGTGCTGGTATCGGCTCACTGCCATAGCGATATTCATTTTCAACATCGTCTTCCCAGATCAAGGCATTGCTCTGTCCGGCCCAGGAAACAAGCTGTTTGCGCCTCGGCATAGACAAGATCGCACCGGTTGGATCTTGGTGTGACGGTGTCACATACACCATACTGATCGGCTTATCCAATGCCGTCAGTGCTTCCACTTGCAGTCCGTTTTCATCCACCGGTATCGGTAAAATGCGCGCTCCGTGCAGTTGGAAGATCTGTCTGGGTTGCGAATATCCAGGATGTTCGACAGCTACCAGATCGCCGGGCATGACGAATAATCGACAGACGAGATCGAGCATTTGCTGGCTCGGTCGAGACGTAACTACAATTTGCTCTGGGCTGCATTTGATTGCTCGTGCACGCAGAACATATTTTGCGATTGCTTCGCGTAATTTCGGATGACCGAATGGATCGCCGGAATAAGCAAGCAAACTCGGATCTTCGAATCTGCCGTGTTTTGCCATTGCACGCTTGATCGCCGGCAAAGGCAAATCATCCAGCGACGGCATTTGATGTTTGAGCGCTTGTGCTGTTTTCTGATGAGCAAGAACATCCACATCCAATCGCAACACCGACTCGATCATAGGCGTTTGACGGAGGCACCTCACCTCAGCCTCATCTGCAGGTATTGATGCGCCGATTGGTACGGCGGTTGCCACATCGCTCAAAGATTTTTTGACGAATGCACCTTTTCCGACAATCGTCTCGATACATCCTTCACTAATTAGTGTCTGATAGCACTGATGGGCGGTGTTGCGTGACACATCCGCCAGTTCGCATAAATCTCTTACGGATGGAATCTTGTCTCCAGGACGCAATCGCCCATCAGATATTGCTGCCTTTATGGCAGTCGATAAACTGCGATAAAGTGGCACATCAGGGCGACGCTCGAAGTCGATGACGAATTCCATTATTCAATTGGTCCAAAACGGTTGCCGCAATTAGAGCACGGCGACACCCCTTGGCAACATGGGAAAACTACGACAGGCTGGGAAAATCCCCATGGTCGACCGGGGTGCCAGTTATCCATAATCGCTATCAACCTAGTCGCTAATTCTTCCCGTACCGCATGTCAGATTCCCCGGTAATAAATCCTAAGAGCCAATCCAAGGCCCAAGAGACGAGCGGCTGGTTCAACGCCGAGTCCTTGTCTGAATTCGCCTCCAGTCTTTCGGCTAGCGTGAGCGGAGCAGTCACCTTCAGCGTAGTCGCCGCCTCCAGGCGCTCGGCTCTAGCCATACCGGTAGCCCTTATCGCCGGCAGCGTCACCAAGCTCGGCACCAAGTCCGGCCTTGAACATGCCTTTGTAGACGAGAAAGAGAGAACCGCCGGCGTTCAAGATCTCGCCTGGGGTGCAGTGGACGCGCTTGCCGGTGTGGTGGGTAGCAGAGCCGACCAGGCAGCATCGCGCGCATACACGCGCACAATTGCACGACAGGCTCTGGGTCCCAACATTTCGCCGGTGCTCGAGGCTACTGCAGGCAAGCAATTGATCGCCGATAACGCATTGACCGGCATCAAACATGCAGTCGTGAGAGGACTAGCAGGCGGCAGCGCCGGCAGTTTAACATGGAGCCTTCCGCATCGCATATTCGAGCACTCCGGAGAGCTTAAAGAAGATCCAGGTAAAGGTACTCTTGCTGTTTCCAAACAAGTCTTATTAGATACTGCAATCGGAACAGCTTTCGGCGGCGTTCTCTCCGGAGGCGCCACGAGCATATTGCGCGGCAATGAACTATTCGCTCGTGCAGGTAATGCCCTGAGCAGAAATGTTGATCAGTTACAGATAAGAACTCTGCACTTGAATGATTTCCACAGTCAAAACGATCAATTAGCTGCAATCAAAGTTGTTTCCGACCGCTTGCGCGCCGACGCGGCAAAACGAGGCATATTTTCCCAACTCGTCACAGTGGGCGATCTGGAAGGCTGCAACGTACAGTACATTTCGACCAAATCCGGTCTGCCGGAAAATTCGGCGTTCATGAAGATGGGCGCCACAAAATTCGTGCCGGGCAATCACACCTATGACCTGGGCAGCGGTTTCAACGTTCCAGGTTATGCTCGCACCATGACGAACTTGCTGGGTGAGCATCCTGACGCCAAATTGATAGCCACCAATCTCGATCTGTCCGCATTCCCCGACTATCAGCGCATCGCCAGAAGATTCACCGTAGACACGATACAGGGTCCCAAAGGCCCGGAGAAAATCGCAACTCTGGGATTGGTCACCA
The DNA here is from genome assembly GCA_041911975.1 of bacterium. GTDB lineage: Bacteria > Cyanobacteriota > Vampirovibrionia > Obscuribacterales > Obscuribacteraceae > QKMZ01. Next base: position 2,719 of record JAYRNY010000126.1, read on the forward strand.
AAGAAGGAACCTCGCTTGGTGATGTACCGGGCATCGGCTACAAAGACGCCACGAAATCAGCCGTGGAGACGATGATCGATCTAGCCGACAATCATGGCGTCAAAAAGTTTGTCATTCTCTCGCACCTTGGACTGGGCCAAGATCAAGCACTGGCTCAAGCGTTAATCAAAGATCCCAGCCTCGCCGCGAAAAACTTGAAGGTATCCTCAATCTTCAGCGCCCACACTCATGATGTGACAGCGGCTCCTGTCTGGGTCGGCAAGCATGGTGTTTCCACCGGCGGACTTTCCAGTCTGAAAAACTCAGTGGGCGGATACGAGATCCCAATTGTGCAAGCGGGTTCGAACGGTCGCTGGTTGGGTCAGCTTGATCTCTCCATCCGCCCGGACGGTGCGGCAAATCGATACAGCACTTTCGGACGCATGCACGCTATTACTCCGGATATGCCGAAAGACGCGGCGATGGAAGCATTTGTGCAAACGCAAACGAAGGAGTTGGAGGCTTTGCGCAACGTCAATTACAACACGCGCGTTTTTGGTGATGTGACAGCTGATAATTTGCGAACAGGCGAAAGCCAGCTCGGCAACATCGTTTCCGACGCTATCGACGCACAGGTCAAGGCTGATGCGGTGCTCACTCACTCAGGCTGGATGCGCAGGGGGCTGGAAGTTAACGTCGATCCGGCAACTGGTAAATTGCTTAAGCCGATTACGCGAGAAACTGTCGCCGATTTGTTCAAGAGCGGCGGCAACGCCGAACTCGAAAAGGCTGAGCTTCACTTGTATAAAATGCGCGGCGATGAACTGCGACGAATTCTCGAATTCAGCGTCGGACGAAATCGCGTAGCAGAAACGCCGACACTGGGTCAAATGATCCGCAACGTGTTCGGCGGGGAGCCCTTGAATCATCAGACCGAGGCTCATTCGTACTTCCTTCAGACAGCCGGTCTAAAGTATGAATTCGATTTATCAAAAGCTGTCGGCAGCCGCATTGGCAACATCTCAATTCGCAATGGCAGCACGGCAAATTACCTGCCGCTCAATCCCAGTCAAGAATATTCAATTGCCTCAAGACAATTTATCTTCGATAAATGGGCAAGAGCAGGCATCTTTGACGGCAGAACAGTTGAGCAGACTCCTGTAGGCAAATCAGCAATCGAAATGGTCGGCGATTACATTCGCGATCAAGAAATTCGTCCGGCGAATTTCAGCCCGCAAGGACGCATCATAGATAATACGTCCAGCCTCAGCGAGATGCCTCTTAAAATAGGTCCCTCCATATTTACTCCTGCTTTTATGGATACCTGGCGCGCGCGTCGGAAATAGTCATCGATCAGTTTTAACGTTAATTCTGGCGTGCGGAATCTCCCATGGTTTGGGACTTCTACCATGGTCTCATGGGGATCTTCAACATATAGTTTCTATCACTAAGCTTAGGTCCGAATTGTTAGAGACTGAAGCTATGCGTTTCTTCCCGAAGTGCAATGGAAAAGACCCCGTTTAATACATCACTCAACGACCAGATGGTGGGACAGGCAGCAGCTGCCGCTCCCGAACAGTCTGCGAAAGCCCGTCTCCACGAAGATGTGCTGACGCACTTTACCAAGTCTGCCGTCCAGTCCGTTTCCGAAACGCTGAATCTCGGTCTCAGTGACGATACCAGCGCAACCACCGCCACCTGGATCGTTAGAGCAGCCAAAAGCGTGCCGCTCTTCTGCCCCGCCGGTCGCGGTCTGAGAATGGCAGCCGTTTACGGCAGCACAGCACTTCTCTATGGCGCTTCTGAAGTTAAGTATGGCGACACAGCTGAGAACATGAGCAAAGATGCGGTTCTCGGCGGTCTGAAAGGCATCGGCATCAAAGGCAGCATGGACTCGATCGGCGCCAAGATGCACAGCTCCGGTCTTGAGAAGAAATTCTGGGCAGCGCCTGCGCAGGGCGTGGCTTTTGGTGTGACTGGAACCGCAACAGAAACAGCACTTTCACGCTCGACTTATTACGACGAGAAGGGCAATTATCGCGGCATCGGATACGGGCTCACGAAGACAGCGCAAGCAACCGCCAATGTGGAAAACCTGGCAATCGGCGCCGCCACTTTCACGCTCGGCGCAGGCAGCATGAAACTGCTGCAGACATCCGCCGCAGCCAAAGCGTTCCCGGGTCTCATCGGCAACAGAGTCTTCCAGAGCAGCGCCACTGGTTTCTCCTTCGGTGCATTTTCGGGAGCAGCGGAAGAAGCGAGCAAGCAAGTCAAAGAAGGCAATTTCAACGGCTGGGAATTGCACAAATTCGACTACGGCAAGCTCGGCAAACAAGCTCTCTTCACAGCTTCAGCAGACGCATTCGGCGCGGCCATCGGTGGAAAGCTTGGACCTGCTCCCAAAGCAGCAGAGACGCAAAATCCAGTCGAAAAGAAAGGCCAAGAACAGAGCGCAGAACGTCCAATGGTGCCGAGTATAGCGCTGGAACATGTAGAACGCACCACACCTGCATCTGCGGGACAGCACGACGTATCGCCGACACCTGTCGAATCGGTAGCTCATCTCGACAAAGCCGTGGCGGAAAAACGTGACGTCCCTGCCCTGACAGTTGAGAATGTGACGCGCGTCGAAGAGCCGTCCGGACAAACGATCAAGGACTACGGACACCTCAACAACATCGTCGAAGAACCGCTCAGACAAGCTGTCGCCAACTTGTGGGACAAGAATATCAAAACCACCGGCTCCGGCGTCCTGTTACGCTCCGAGCGCAGCTGGAACCCATTTGGCCCTTCTGTTCACGTCGGCGAATATCAACCGCCGTATTACACAATGAAGCTCCGTGAAGGCGAATTGCGCAAATACGAGCCGGTCGACGATGCGCGATTGAAGGTAGAGCAAAAGCGAATAGAGGAAGAAGGAAAACAGTTTGCGTATATTGTACTGGACGAACGCACTCTATCACCGGAAAACGCGCGCATCGCACGTGAAATCGGACGATTCCGCAACGGGCGTCAAGTTGAGATTCATGTACCGGTTGAGCCAGGCACTCCTGCAGCACAAGTAGAACAGGCGATGTTAGCAATTGCTGAGAAGTTTAAGCCACAGCCCATGACCTGGGGTTTCACGACTCCTCTGCAATACTATCGCGAAGCAATGAAAACAGATCACGGCATGCCGACTGATCAATGGCTCTCAAAGACAGTCAATTCCCCGGAATTCAGAAAGCAAGGAATGATCTATGATGCCGACAACAATCTGATTTTCCCATCCTGGCAGCTTGCAGAAAAATTCAACGCATCGCCGCCCTCCGAGCCGACCTGGTACGCAGGTCCTGAAACATTCGGCAAGGAATCTCGCGGCGGCTGGCGCCAGTCATACAATCAAGCGGCTGTTCATTTCTACACGCCTGAAGGACAAGGTCTCAAGCGTCCCACTCCTGAAACGGCACGCATGCCCGGTGAAGACTTCAGTCTCGCCGATCTGCAGAAGCCGGAGAATGCGCAATATTATCTTGCCAGCCAAGAGCGCTTCTTCGAACTGTTTGGCACAAAAGCATTCGAAGCAATTGCAGATCGCCACTGGTTGGAGATGCGCAACAAAGCATTCGAATCTATCGAAAAGCACTGGCCGGCAGCTTCAGTTGAGAAGGACAGAGCAGTATTGCTGGGCACGGCCTTGGTTGCTCGCGCAACCGAAAGGTACGGATATATCGAACCTCAGGATTCAGGTTTCATTCAAATCCTTATCCCGGAATATCTCTGGAGAGATCCCGCCGGCCGCAAGATGAACAGGGAAGAGGTTTTGCACAACGTAAATCGCGTCTACAAGGACGTGTTTGATCTGCGCAATCAGCCCTTCGATCACAACTTCGCCAAACAGCTAATGGAGCGCATGGAAGCACCGGACGGCGACAACGCATACGACAGAAACCAGTTCCGCGTCAACAAAAAACGCTCGCTGGAAAACATTCTCGAAAATGGATTGGAAATGCAAGTCCATCCTAAATACGCTCCCTTGCTCAGAGAAATTCTGCAAAAACAAGGCGAGGGACAAATTCCGGATCGCTTCGAGCACTCAAAGGGAGCCGATGGACTGGAAGAATACACTCCGGTATATCGTGATGCCACTGCAGAAGAGCGTTCGCTGCCTCTTTCCGAGCTGGTGAAGAATCTCAGGATTGTCGACTTTGGTTTTAAATCCAAACAAGGACCAATTCTAAACAAGGTTTCGCTGACAAGCCACGACGTTCACGATCACGCCCGCGCATTCTGGATCCTCGATCAAGCAGGCATTTTCACTGAAAAGCCGGATGGCACTGGCTACCACAAATTGATGGGCAAATTATCCGATCCGCAACGCACCAACATATTCAGACGCGAAGGAGAGCTTGTGGCTTCGGTCGCATACGACTGGCGCAATTACTCGGATACGCATCCGGACTATCAACCGGGCGTCGACCTGGGAGATGTTCGCCAATACTTCCTGGCTGCCGACAGACAGGGTACTCCTCTGAGCAAGAATCAAATGCATGCGCTGGAGTATTTAGAAGACCTGATCAAGAGGGATCCTGCCGGTCAAACACTGGAGTCGAAAAAGCTCAAACACATCATCGGCGGCGTCTGGCAAGAAACTCTCGAACAAAAGCGCAAGACGGACAACTCGCTCTGGCAGCGTAAAGATGGTTCGTATCAGAGAATGAGCGCTACAAATCCGGAATATCTGGCATTTGTAATTGATGCAACAAGGGTTCTCCAGGATCATAACGAGACGATGTGGTCTGCCCTGCATCAGAACAATTTGAAGTTGGAAGATTATCTGAGAAAGGTGGCCAATTCAACCGGTGAAGAGCCTGTAGCCAAGCTCACCTTAACACCTGAAGACGTTAAGATGCCCGACGCAACAGTGCCAAACATTCCTAGCAGCACACAGGATTGGCTCAGGCAGCACCCCGGGTTCAATACGCGTCGTGCTCCAATTCGCAACTGGATGATAGGCCACCAATCTGAATTCGATGCCTATGAAATAGCCATGGCCGAATGGAACAAGAGCCTAGAAGAACGACATAGAGCCCTTATGAGAGAAGCACTCTATAGAGACAGGTGGGATAACGATTAGGTTCAAACAGAATTCGCCTAGCGAACCCTGACGCTAAATACGCCTGCCCTGGCGAACAGTGGTACCCAGGAGATTCATTTCGGCAAGCGGTAAAGCTGGGCAAATTCGCGCCAGCGGACACTGTGATATGACTGAATGCAATCAAATAGCCAAAGCCACTTTTCATATTCGAAATTCTGCGAAAGGGTGACACTTAATGTCATTTGAACGGTGACACTTATACCCTCGCTCGACCGGTGACAGTTACAGAAGCGCCCCTGGTGACGTTGGAATTTTCGCAACCTGGCTTTTGTTGCGGTTTTCGAACACAGCAAC